>CAYOBD010000107.1:0-7417 GCA_964402005.1 uncultured Eggerthellaceae bacterium | reverse complement strand
GTGTTCGCAAGGCTGTTCTTCGTGCTCACGCGCTCGCGATGCAGCAAACGCATGTGCAGAGCGTCATCCCAGTCAAGGCCCACATCACAGCCGATGCGGCAGAAATCGAACTTCCCGAACGCCGGCGCAAGCGGAACGCCGCATCCCAAGATCAGGCAGTCATCGCCCGCACCCGTTCGCAGCAGATCGATTGCATCGCCCATCAGTTGCCCGCGATTGAGCCCATCGTGCGGCAACAAGCACGCCGCATAGAGGAAATCCATTTTCAGCAGGCCGAATCCCCATTCCTCGACCATTGTCTGCAGCACTTCGAGCACATACGTGCGCACCTCGGTGTTGCGCGTATCGAGCGCGAAACCGCCGGTCCAGTGGCTGCCCGTCGGCACCGGGTTGCCTTGCTCATCGCGCAGGAGCCATTCATTGTGCTCGGTGAAGATGCGCGAACCCCGCTCGCATACGAACGGCGCAATCCAAAGACCCGGCAGGAAGCCGACGTTGCGCGCCGCACGTGCGAGCGGGGCGACGCCATTCTGGAACTTTTCGGTGTCGATATCGAGCCAATCGCCGACCTTGCAATAGCCGTCATCGATTTGGAACAGCGGAATCAGGGGCTCGGCGGCTTCGTCCGGCAGCTCTGCCAGAAGCGGCGGCAACGAAGCGACCTCCCCCGCCAGATCGGCAGCGAGCTTCTCTTCGTCGATATCGTTGTAGTGGCGATACCAACTGCTGTATCCCACAAGCTTGCGCTTGGTACGCGCCGCCACACCCAAAAGCTCGAAGTAGCGGTCGTAGCACTCCTCGAGTACGCCGCGCGTAATGGCATAGCGCCCGATTGCATACGGCTTGCCAGCGGGAAGCGGCGTCAGCGGGCACTCCGTCTCCAGCAGAACCCGACCGTGTTGGGCTTCGACCGAAATCTTCGTCAAGCCGCGGTTCGCATTGAGCGATCCGACGAGCACCATGCCCTCTCCGCGGCGGAATGTTGCATAGGTGTAGCCGTGCTGGCGTCCGCGCGCGATTGCATAATCATGGAAGCGGTAATCTCCACCTCCATCCAGCACCCAACGGTTGACCAGCGGCGATGGCACGCCACGCAGCCCCCTCATGCGAGCCCATGGCGAACGCTCGACAGTGTCGGTCCAGGATTGGTAGCCGTTGAGCAACATCTGCTCCTCGCCCGAGAATGCATGGCGCAATTCGAATTGATACCCCACCAAGGTAAGCGGCACGGCGGGTATGATCGTGACCTCAGCCACTTCCCCGTCGAAAGAGAATGTGACCTCAGCGAGCTCGTGGGAATGCACGCCCTCTTTGGGATCAAAGGAAATCTTGCAGCTATCGGCATCCCCGTTGGCGCATATGGCCAAACGCACCCTGACCGGTTCCATGCCCACGCGGGCGCCGTAGGGAAGATCGGCCATTTTGCCCTCCGTTCTCGAATAGGACGCCCGCCAAAGCGAGCGCCCCGATTTCCGTGTGAGACGGGTACCTGGTACCTATCTCATTCATAAAGCCACTTGCACGAATCGTAGCCAGGCCGCAAAAATGAGACAGGCGCCCAGCACCTGTCTCACATTGACGCGAATAGCCCATTGCGCCTTAAGCAGTCTCCTCGCCAGTACCTTCGGCAGGTTCGGACTCGGCATCGGCATTAGGATCAGCGCCGTCCGGACCGATGATGGCAAGCACATCACGCTCCTTGTAACGCATGAACACCAGGCCGCCCAACAGGCAGAACGCGCAAGCTACAGCTGCAGTCACGCGGTAGCCGATTGGCGTGCCCTCGATGCCGTTGCCGCCGAACAACGAGATCGACGTGAACAGCAACATGGACACGGACTGGCCCAGCTTGAACGCGAACGTGCGCGCCGCATAGAACATGCCCTGGCGCGCTTCGCCGGTCGTCTTCGCGTCGGCCTCGGCGATGTCTGCGACCACGGCCTGCGGTAGGATGCCCAGAATCGCCATCGGGATGGCGGCAAGCACGGCCACGATGATGCCCCAAACCAGACCAGGGATGCCGAACAGGCCGACGAAGCACGTGACGGCGAACGCCACGCAGAAGAACAGGAACGCAAACACGACAAGCTTCTTCTTGCCCATGCGTTTGGCCAGCACGTTCACCACCGGATAGCACAGGAAGCTCACGAGCGTCATCATCGCGAACAGCGGGAACGTCATGCCGTCATCGAGCCCCATCAGCTTTGTGATATAGAACGGAAGACCCGTCTGGAACAGCGTGAGCGCAATCCAGTACAGCACGTCCGAGCATACGAACGTGCGGAACTGCTTGTTCTTGAACGTCTTTGCCAAACTGCCGAACGTGCCCGACGAGCTGGGCTTCGTCTCGGCGTACTTATGCTCGTCGATGCCGAATGCAGGCACGAGCATGCAGATAACAGCCACAATGGCCAGGATGCCGACCGTGGCGCGGAATGCGCCGACGGCGCCGAGCGAAGGCTCGAGCATGCCGGCAACGTTGGGCACCAAGTAGGCGAACGCCGTACCGAAGAAGTATGTGGTCGAGATGAAGGTCGACACGTTGATGCGCTGGCGCTGCGTGCGGCCAAGCTCCGGGATGAGCGCGTTGTACGGCGTGCAGTAGCACGTCATGCACAGGTAGAACAACAGAACCATTGCAAACAGGAACACGTTGTTGAGGGGACTGCCCTCAGGTGCCGGCGAGACAAAGATCAACACCGTGAACAGACCGAACGGCACTGCTGCGAATCTCAGGAACGGAATGCGGCGACCCAGACGGTGCTTGCAGCGGTCGGACAGCGATGCGATCAGCGGGTCGGTTATGGCGTCGAACACGCGCCCCGTGGCAGATATCAGCCCCAACAGCGTAAACACGAGGAACACCGCACCCTGCGTGATGAACAGCGCGCCGAGATTGTTGGTGGGCTCGTAGTAGTACACGAGCCAGTTGGCGATGACGCCCGAAAGCATGGACCATCCCAGCTGGCCGATGGCGAACAGCCACAGTATCTTGTTGGATGCGAGTTGCTTGGCCATTTCATTCCTTTCCCGTCCTCGAACAAAAGGAATTTTACCAATAGGTCAATAGAATAAATAGTGGGCTAATTAGTCATGTTTTACCGAGTGACCGGGATCGCGGAATAGCACCACAGCCCCAGGTGCAAAGTGTCCGGGCGCGTATTCCCCGCTATAATGCTGGTATTCGAACACAGGACCGCGGAGGCGACCGCATGCGACAGGGAAGTAATCCGCCGCAGGACAACGGAGGCAACCCATGGAAGACAAGTCGAGCGTAATCTTCGGCAATGCATTGGATAAAGGCGCAGTGCGCAAAGCGCAGAAAGCCAAAGAGGGCTATCTGAAGCGGTTCGGCGACGATTCGGACGTGCCCTGCCGGCTGATCGCCGCACGCACCCCTGCTATCGGCAAAGCGCTCGGTGTGCGCCAGCTGCAAGCAGGCGGATCGGCGGACACCCCATTCGACCTGTACGCCGACGCGCAGGCGGCAGGAACGGGCGAGCCTGTCGTCATCGGCAACATCCGCATGGGCTTCGGCCACTACCGTATCGCCATGGCGATGGCGTCGGCGGCGCGGGCATTGGGCTACACGCCCTACTGGCACGATCTGATGGGTTTTCCCACCACCACGTGCTCGAAGGTCATCTCGCATCAGAACGACCTGTATTCGATGGGGTCGCGTCTGAGCCAGAAGTCGCGTCTGTTCAACAAGCTGTACTGGGAGCCGATGAACTCCGAAGGTTTCCGCAAGCTGTCCTACAACGCATCCGACCAAAAAGTGTCGGAGCTGATGTGCGCGCCGTTCCGCGATCTACCGCGCGACGCGCCCTACATCGGCACGCATGCCTGGACCGCTCAGGCGGCGGTGCATGCGGGCATGCGCCACGTGGTCAACGCGATTCCCGACAACTGGCCGATGGCGCTGCATCTGGCCGAAGGCGCGCTGCACGCCGTGCAGACGCCGAAATGCTTCGAGGGCTATCGCACGCTGGACGGATTCGACCCCAAGCGCACGCTATCCCCTATGCCGGATGACGCGATCGCGTATGTCGGAAACTTCGTGGATCATGAGCTGGTAGCCAACATCCCCTTCGACTGCACGCGCCGCGAAACACGGCTTGAGACGGGCCGCCCCATCCGCTATCTAATCACAGTCGGCGGCGCGGGCGCCCAGCAGGAACTGTTCCGCCGCATCATCGAGCGCCTGGCGCCCTACGTGGATGCTGGCCGCGCCTCGGTACTGATAAACGTCGGCGACCATCAGGGCGTCTGGCGGGGGCTGGTCGATCGCATTCCGGCGCTGTCGACCACAACCTGCCATTTCGATGACTTCAAGGAGACGGCCGCATTCGCCGAGAGCATCCTCGACGGGCCGTGCGAGGGCTTCCACGCCTTCTGCCACCGCGACATCTTCGCCGCCGTGTACTCCACGAACCTGCTGATGCGCGGCTGCGACATCTTAGCTACCAAACCCAGCGAGCTTTCGTTCTATCCCGTGCCCAAACTGATGCTGCCGCGCGTAGGCGGCCACGAAGCTTGGGGCGCAATTCGCGCCGCGGAGTTGGGCGACGGCACACGCGAGCTGGCCGATGCGAAGACAGCCTGCGATGCAATCGACCTGCTGCAAGCTGATCCTGCGCCGATTGCCCAGATGTGCACCAACATCCGCGCAAACGATGCAGACGGCATCTACAACGGCGCTTACCGCGTCGTGCAGCTGGCCTGCTCGCTATAGCAAACGGGGTGAATCATTGGGGAGACTCCCCGTTGATTCACCAATGAATCAACGGGGAGTCTCCCCAATGATTCACTTGCTGGCTCTTCAGGAGAAATGCATGTCACAGGGGCATGAATACGAGGGCGTCGAACTGGAGATCGGCATCTCATGCACGGGATGCGGTCTGTGCGTGCGCGCATGCCCGACCGATGCGATCCGCGGCACACGCGGACAGACTCATGTAATCGACCAACGCGCCTGCATTCATTGCGGCGCTTGCGTCGAAGCCTGCCCCTCCGAGTGCATCGCGCCTGCGGAATAAAGCGAGGCATCTCAACCAGACGGCGACAACAGAATCGAGCCCCGTTGTCGCATCCCGACCCCGTTGCCACCGCCCTTCGTCAGACCTCATTTCCCAATGTCATCGAACCGTTACAAGGGAGTGCGCCTCCCGTTGCAATACTGTAACCCCCTTTTAAGGTGATATTCAGATGCGCGTCTTATGATTGCCCCATCACAGCAAGAGAAACGGAGCACACCATGGACGTCAAATACACCGAATTCCCCGGAGCGCTGCTCGTCGCATTGATGCTGATCTGCTGGGTGGGCGTTTTCGTCGCCGGCATCGCGGGGGCCCTCATCGCATAAGCCTTCCCCTGCAAGGTTCCCCCTGTCGCTCCCACTTCCCGACTACGCGGTTGCACAGACCGCACACCTTGCCTATAATCGACGCCGTTACTGTTTCAGGGCGAGGTGAAATTCCTCACTGGCGGTAATCGGCGGCCCGCCGCGCAACGCACGAGGCATGCCGAAAGTCCGCGAGCCCGACTGCGCAGTCGGGTCGACCCGGTGAAAATCCGGGACCAACGGTCAAAGTCCGGATGGAAGAGACAGGAGGGAACCTATGTCTACATCTGCGCACTCGTCTTCATCCGTACCGTCCCCCGCACCCGCGAACTCGAACCGGTGGTCCACCAAGCAGTTGGTGACCATGGCTCTCATGTGCGCCATATCGCTTGTGCTCACATTCATCGAGTTCGTGATCTTCCCCAACGTGCCGTTCCTCAAGCTGGACGTCTCGTTGGTGCCGTGCGCTGTATGCGGCTTCGCTTATGGGCCGGTGCCTGGCATCATCGTTGGCCTGATCAGCGCCGTCGGCCACGCCGCCATCTCGGGCAACTGGGTGGGCGCCATCATGAACATCATCGTGACGATCGCGTTCATCGCGCCGTCGGCCATCATGTACAAGCGCTTCCACACGTTCAAGGGCGCCATCGTGAGCCTGGCCGTGGGCGCCATCGTGGTGATTGCCATCTCAGGTCCGGCCAACATGTTGGTCGATCCGCTGCTGTATGGCGTGCCGATGGAGGTAATCATGGAGTTCATGCCCTTCATCATCGGCTTTAACGTAATCAAGTCCGTGCTGATCGCCGTTTTGACCGGCGTAGTGTACAAGAGCATCTCCAACCTGATCACTCAGGAGAAATACCAGGTGAAAGGCCGCTAGCGGGAAGCTGCCGATCGGACGGAGGCACAAGCCCCAAAAGGCGCTGCCTAGGCCCCAGAGGTTGATGCAGCGCCATGTCCGATCCGCGGCTTTCACCTGTTAATAGGAAAAGGCATCATGGGCATCATCGAATTCGAAGACGTGCACTTCACCTACGACGGCAAGTCGTGGGCGCTCGACGGCATCGACTTGAACGTGCACGCCGGCGAATTCGTATGCATCCTAGGCGGCAACGGCAGCGGCAAATCGACGCTGGCCAAGCACATCAATGCGCTGCTTGCGCCTGACGAGGGCCGCGTGCGCGTAATGGATGTCGATACGCGCGACGCAAATCAGGTGTTCTTCGTGCGCAGCAATGCAGGCATGGTGTTTCAGAACCCCGACGACCAACTGGTGGCGAGCATCATCGAAGACGATGTCGCTTTCGGCCCCGAGAACTTGGGGCTACCCTCGCACACCATCCGCGCCCGCGTAGCGAGAGCGCTCGAACAGGTAGGCCTGCAGGGTTTCGAGAAGCGCGAGACAATGGCGCTGTCAGGCGGGCAGAAGCAGCGCGTCGCCATAGCAGGCGTATTGGCGATGGATCCGCAGATCCTGATTCTGGATGAGGCGGGCGCGATGCTCGATCCGCGTGGACGGGCGGGGCTGATGCGCGTCTGCCGCGAGCTTCACGAAGCAGGCTTGACGATCCTGATGGTGACCCATCACATGGAAGAAGCTGCCGAAGCCGACCGCGTGATAGTCCTCGATGCCGGCCGCATAGCCCTGGAGGGAACCCCTGCCGAGGTCCTTCCTCGCACCGACATCCTCGAGCCGCTCGCCCTCGATGCCCCCTTCCCGGTAAAGATGTCGCGGGCCCTACGAAAGCTGGGCCTGGATGTCGAAGTGACCGTCAGCGAAAACAATCTGATAGCCGCGATTCTCGATATTCAATCGTCCGAAGGAAGAACCAACAGCGATACGCGCTCCCCAGCGCTTCTAGAAAGCAATGAGTTTTCGAGTGCGCAAGATGGGCCGCCACAGCTTCTTCAGGGCGGGGGTGTGCCACGCGCAGTTCCGCACGACGCGAACGTGCCAGTGGCACGTTCGCCAAAGCAGGACTGTTTGAGCATGGCACACCCCCACCCGGATGTAGCGGATAGCGCAACACAGCCAGCAGCACCGACGCCGTGGATCGCTTTCGAGAACGTCTC
>CAYOBD010000106.1:0-7452 GCA_964402005.1 uncultured Eggerthellaceae bacterium | reverse complement strand
GGATGAAAACTTCGGCAACGGGCTTCCGGGAGGGTGAAACGGGCTGCCCAACGCTTGTCGCAGAAGTCTTCGAGCGTCGCCCGTGAACAGCGGTGCCAACCCCGCTTATCCAAGCTGGATCCATCCTAGCCAAATCGCAATTAGCAGAAGAACTTGTCCACGATGACGGGCTTGTCGAAGCCCCAATCCTCCTCGACGTAACGCGCAGTGCGGATAAAATCGCATTTCTCGAGCATGTGAGCCGAAGCGGCATTCTCGACCGCCACGGATGCCGTGATGATCTCGATGTCGGTTTCGCCATACAGGTAGCCCACCATGAGCTTTACTGCCTCGCTGGCGACATCCTGATTCCAGAAGCACTCGCGCAGACGCCCGCCGACGCTCACCTTGTGCAGGTTGTCGCGCAGACCGTAGAACTCGACCAAGCCCGCAAACTCACCGGTGTCCTTCATGCGCACCGCCAGGATGAGCGACTCTTTGTTCTCGAATAAATCGCCGTACAGCAGGCGAATCGTCTCATGCACATCGTCGCGCTGGTTCTCGAACAGAAACGCCGGCAGATAACGCTGCACATTCGGGTTTTCTTTGAGATCGCGCAAGGCATCCGCGTCCGAATCCACAACGCGGTCGAGCATGATGCGCTCACCAACAATGCACGGTATCTCGCTGAACAGCTTCTTGTGCTCGCCTTCGACCGCATTCAATGCGATGTCGACCGCCGAGAAGTCCAGATTCTTGTCTGGATGCGCGCGCATGAAATAACGGCTTGCCAGCTCTTTCCGGCGCCGCGCCCTGGTCGCCTTGAGTTCCTGGATTTTTTGCGATTCACGTTCGCGCAGCTCCCCGATGCGCTTTTCGATCCGCTTTTCCTCTTCGTATAGCTGGAATACGAGTTTGCGGTCACGCCGCTGGCGATACACCTGATTCAAGCTCTCGGCTTCGATGAACACGCGCGACGCCTGCGGAAACTCATCTATGATCTCCGCCTCGATACGGTCGATTGCCATGAGCACGCCGCCCTCTTCCAAATCATCCTGAAACGTCACATCCAAGTTGATCAGGAGATCCTCCGGACCTAGGTACATCGACAGCACCCGCCCGCATTTGACGGTCGCCGGGTCGTTTTCCACGAGATAGACGATCTCATTCACCTCATCTATGGTCAGGCCCTCGCCGATGACCAGGCTGCGCGTCTCGCGCAGCAGGACGATGGCGATGAACGCCATGATGGCGCCGATGATGACCGATGCCCATGCATCGATGAGGTAGTTGCCCGTCAGCGTGGATGCGATGTTGCCGACAAGGGCTACGACCATACCGCCGACAGCCGCCGAGTCCTCCAGAAACACGGTGATGTTGGTGGGGCTTTTCGACTCACGGATGTACTTCGCGATGTTCATGTCGCCGCGCGCCTTGTTAACCGTGCGCACTGCCACAGACAGCGAGAAGCCCTCAAACGCGATGCCGATCGCGAGCACGATGTAGTTGATGAGCGGGTTCTCGATGGGATGCCCGCCCGCCAAGACGTTCTGGATGCCTTCGTATATGGCAAATCCGCCGCCGAGCACGAAGATGACGAGCGCGACCGTGTGGCTGTAGAAATACTCTTCGCGGGCATAGCCGAACGGATGCTTCACATCCGGCGGGCGCTTCGCCTTCTTGCCGCCCACGAGCAGCAGCGAGTCGTTGAGAGCGTCGACCATCGAATGAATGCCCTCGGAGAACATGGCCGACGAACCAGTGATGCTTGCTGCTATGAATTTCACAAGCGATGTAACGACGCCGGCAAAAACCGCCACGACCACGGTAGCGTTGCTCTTCAGCTTCTCGGAAGCGGATATATTCGCCTGAGTCTCCCGCCGGCGGCGCGCACGCGCCTCGGCGCTGTCGACGTCGGCAACGTTCGCGTTTGCAGCTCCTTGAGCCAAACCTTGCATAGCGTCTCCTCGTATTGCATGCCATCTCGATACGGTGGCTGTGTGGCGGCGAATTGGCAGTGTGGCAATGGAAATAGGCTCGGCGTTACACGGCTGACCCGCCGTCGCATGGCTCCGGTGTTTCACGGCTGGCCCGCCGCCACATGGCCACGGCGTTACACGGCTGACCCGCCGCCACATGGTATCGCCGTCACATGATCATTCCATAATCTTGCATTCCTCGACCTTGCTCACATAGATCTTCATGAAGCGATTGAGCGGCCTCCTAAACACCAACCCCAGCACCAGGAAGGGTACGACGAAGAGAAGCAGATGTCCTATCGCGATCCAGAAGTCGTTCATGTACACGCCCATCATGGCAGAGCGCAGCGCTTCCACAATGTACGTCGCCGGCACCCATGGGCTGATCGCGCTTATGAAGTCGGGCAGAAGCGGAAGCGGATAGGAACCGTTGCATGCCGTCACCTGGACGATGAGCAGCAGCACTGCGAGCCCCTTGCCCAGGTTGCCGAACACCGCCACGAGCGTATAGACGATGAACGCTAGAACAAGGCCCGACAGCCAGAAGCACACCATGAACAACTGAGGCTCCACCACCTGCACCTTCAAGAAGAACATGCAGCCCAGAGCCAGAAGCGTCGTCTGCGCAAGCGAGACGATCGCAACCGCACCGAAATGTCCGATGTAGAGCTGCCTTGGCTTGGGGTTGCACAGCTGCTCCCTGCCCCGCCTCGATACCTCGGGCCTCATCGCCACCATGATGAGCAGCGAGCCGATGAATATCGCAAGCGCGCAGTAGAGCGGCGTCATGGCCGACCCGAAATTCGCGCAGGGGAACAACGCCGTCCGTTCGACCTGCACAGGCGCAGAAAGCGCCGTCGCCAACTCGGCGGGATCACCCTGCAGGATCGCTTTCACTGTGTCCAGATCTCCCGACAGCAATGCTGTATCGATGGAATTCGCCAGGGTTTGCAGCCGATTCGAAACCGCATGCAGCTTGTCGTTCGCGCCGTTGATCTTCCCGATAGCATCTCCGAGTGCATCCGCTACCGTATTCAGCGTCGCAGGCAGCTCGGAAGCGGCCGCCCCAAGCTGCGCGACAGTCTGATCGACGCTCGCCGAGAGCGCCGCGATGTCGGCCTTCAGTTTGTCGATGCCGGGCCCGAGATCGGCTTTAATCTGCGCTTTGACAGCATCCATGTCGGATTGCATCTGGGCTTGCAGCTTCTTGAGGTCATCCAGCGCCTGGCGCACATCGGCCGTCCCTGTATCGAGGGCATCGGCCACCTTCCTGCAGGCAGCGCTTGCCTCCGCCATTGCATCGTGCACTTTCGTGAGCACTGCGATAAGCTGATCGATCACGACGGTATCTTCGATCATGACCGTGAGCTCATGCGGAATGGTTGTGTCGATGACCAGCGGGTAACCGCCCGAGTAATTCTCCCCGATCTCCTTCGTAACCCCCGAATGCAGATCGTCGCGCAGCTTCTTCAGCTCATCTATCAGTTCCTGGACCTTTGCTGCCTTCGCATCTATGTCATCGGCTTTCGCACGCA
This sequence comes from uncultured Eggerthellaceae bacterium, assembly GCA_964402005.1. Classification (GTDB taxonomy): domain Bacteria; phylum Actinomycetota; class Coriobacteriia; order Coriobacteriales; family Eggerthellaceae; genus CAYOBD01. The sequence goes on along the minus strand of CAYOBD010000106.1, from coordinate 3,959 downwards.
GGTCAGCCGAGATGGCTGCAACGTCGGTGCCGGCTTTGCTAACGAGCTCATCTACCTTCTTTTCGAGTTCGCCGACCGCGGTTTTTGCCTTATCGAGCATACCTTCGATGTCTTTGATGGAGCTCTCTGCACTCGCTATCAGCTCGTTCAGCTTCTGCTTGGCAGCATCTATATCTGCAGATGCCGCTTGCACCTTGGCCTGCAGGCCACTCAATGCGGTCGCGCTGGCTTGCAGCAGGCTCTGGGTATCTTTGGTCACAAGAGCATACAAGCTAAGCGCATCCCCCGACTCGTTGACCCGATCGGCAAGGTCGCGCATCCCGCTCGTCACCGAAGCAACGAGCCCGCCCAAATCGCCATTTTGGGCGATGTTTGACAGCGACTTCGCAACACCGGCCGCCACTTCGGAGAGCGTGTCGGCAAATGCCGCATTCACCTCGTAGGACACCGTATCGGCACCTATGCCGGTTATGTTCGGCGCTATGGCGTTGACTTTCTCATTCACGTAGTAGTCGATCTTCGCCGAACCGGCATCGTTGTCGTAGAACGTCAGCAGGCTCTTGCTGAAGTCCTTCGGCAGCACGAGCGCGGCATAGTATGTACCGGCTTTCGTGCCCTCGATTGCGTCATCGGCATTCGTGAACACCCAATTGATCCGGTCATTCTCATGGAGCGCCGAAAGGACCTTCTCACCCACGTTCACGTTGATGGGCAGAAGATCGCTCTCGTAGCCCTCGTCTTGGCTTGCCACAGCAACGGATAGGTTGCCGGTATTATCGAACACATTCCAGCATGCCAGGATGTTGTACCAAGCGAAAAGCGATGGCAGAACGATCAGCCCGACCGTGATCGCAACGCACGTAACGTTCTTGAACAGGCCGCTCACATCGTGGCGGATGATGAGCCCGATGTTATGCAACCCGCCTCCAGCGCCCCGCCGAGCGTAAGAAGCCCCCTCCTCTTGCAGGTCGGATGCCTCCTGCGCCTCAACGTTGGCCGCGTCGCTTTCACCTTCGCCCAAGCCCCCATCTGCAACCTTGCCGCGCGAAGTCAGGCGCAGGCCCGATCGCACGAAGCGGTTGCGATGGGCGAATATGTTCAGCAAGCGGTCTTCGCTCATGGTATTCAAGTTCAGCTGCCGCTCGAAGCTGTAGCGCCGCGACTCCACGATCACCAAGAAAGCGATCAGCAAGATAAGCCAAAGCAGGAACAAGGTGAGCAGCGTCACCTTCTCTGCCGCATCCAGAGCGAATAGCAGGCTCAGGAGTACCGGCACGCCCACGCCGACGATGATCGACGCACGGATGAAGAGCGGATACCGGCGCGAGAAGCGCTCATAGCTGCGCTGGACTTCGTCCCGATACTGCTCTCTTTCGGTGAGCGCGCGCAGCACCTGCGTTGTGCGGTAGGGCCGCTCGGGCGTGATCGCCTCTTCGCCGTTGTACAGATCTCCGCTGCGGATCTCGCGTGCGGCCATGCGTATCACATTCGACATGATCGGCGTAACCAGCATACCCACGATCAGGCAACCGAACAGGATCAGCGCCAGAATGAACAGGTCATGGGCATAATAGCCCCCATAGAAGCCGCCTATAGATTCGCGCATGGCATTGATGCCGTACGAGAACGGCAGATACGGATAGATCGCTCGGAAGAAATCGGATGTGAGCTCGATGGGATACAGGCCCGATGCGCCCGGGATCTGCGCGAACACCAACACGATGCAAAGCGCCTTGCCCACGTGCTTGAACATCGAAGAGAGCGCGTAAATCAAGCTCAGGAATGCAAGCGCCGTCAGAGCGGCTGCAACGAAGAGCGCCGGCACATTCGCGGCTTGGACACCGAGGAAGAGCGTGCCCGCGCAGCAGATCGCCGACTGTATCACGGCGAAGATGGCGAACAGGAAGAACCGCCCGAGATAACGCTGGCTTGGCTTGAGGTCGGGAATGCCCTCCGAGTCGACTTCGAGCCGGAAGATGATCACGAGCATGAATGCGCCGATCCAGAACGTCAGATTCAAGAACAGGGGCGCCATTCCGGATCCGTAAGCGTTGAGCGGATAGAGCTTTTCTGTGGTGAGTTCTGTGGGAGAGCCCATGAACTCGGAGATGCTCTGGGGATTCAACGTGCCATTCGCGAGAGCATCCGAAATGACGCCGCCCTGCCCCAAGATGCCCAGATCGACCTTGAGCGAGCCGATGTCGTTGCGGATGTCCCCGACGAGGGTATTCGTTTGCCCGATGGCCTTCCCGCAATCGACGAGCACGGTATCGAGCTGCCCGATCAACGGAAGCGCTTGGTCAACCGATGACTCTAGGCTCGTAATCGAAGCGCCGATCATCTCGCATGCGGCGGTTATCTGGGCTATCTCGGAATCGACTGCCGAGGCAGCTGCTCCGTAAAGCTCCTCTTCGAACCGGATGATGGAACCTGGGACCGTATGCGACAGCTTGTCGAGCTCAGCAGCCGTGGTCGCCGCCGCATCTGCAACAAGCCCGAGGTCATCGGCGGCCTTCTGCAGGCCATTAACGACAGCCTGCGCCTCATCTGCGCGAGTCTGCGCGTCCTGAGCCGCCTTCTCGAGCGCCTTCTTGATCGCATCCTGCCTCGGGTAAGCATCCGCTATCTTTTTGAGCTCAGTTGCCACATCTTGGAGGGCGGTGGCTATCGGTTGCAAGCGGGCAACCACCAGCTCGACATCCGCCTGCGCCTTTCGAGCAGTGTCGGCGACCCCGTTGGCGACGCCGGCCGCTTTTTCGGCAGCCTCCCCCAGCTTCTGCGGAATGCCGGACTGCCCGGGTTTCACCTTTTCGGATATCGCCTTCAAGGTAGCCTTGAATGCTTCGGCCTCGTTTTCCACATCCCGGATGATGGCCCGTGCATTATCGAACAGCGCCGAAGATCCTGCAATGGCATCGCCGGCAGCCGCCACCTTGGAGCGGGCGTCTTCGATGCTTTTCTCCAAAGCCGTAAGGTCGTCGCTCACCTTGCCAAGCTCAGTTTCAACAGCCGTAAGGCCCGTAGAGATCTTGAGCTTCGTCGTATCGAGGGCGCCCCCCGCCTCACCGACGGCATCGTCGACCGCATCCGCTGCCGACTCGGCCACCGTCGCCACGAACGCTGAGTTTATCTTCTGCTCAAGAGCGTTGGCCGCAGTGTCGGTGATCTTCGGCGACACCGGCCCGAGCTTCTCGTTCGCGTAATACTCGATATGGGGGCTCTTGATCTCTCCGGTCAAGGGAGACACGAGGCATTCCGAGAAATCCTCGGGGACGACATACACAGCATAGATTCTGCCAGCATATAGATCGTCCATCGCGGTGTCGTAATCGTTGAACGTCCAGTTGAGCTGGTCGTTTCCGCTCATCTCCTCGACGAGCTTCTCGCCGACGTTTATCTCTCCGGTCAAATCGGTCTTTACGCCTGCATCCTGGTTCACCACGCACACGCTCAGATTGCCGGTGGCGCCGTAAGGATCCCAGAATGCGATTACGTTATACCAGGTGTAAAGAGACGGCAGCACGAGGAGCGCGATGACCACGATCATCGCCGCGGGAGCCTTCAGCAAACGCTTGATGTCACGTTTCAGTATGCGCAGCGCGTTACCCATATATCAAATTGTACCTACTTCTCGTACTACCTGCGATGCACAACACCGATACGGGGTGCGGTACGGGCCCGTAACGGCCAAGTACTACACCCCGCATCCAGAAAACCTCCGACGCAGCCCAGGGCATGGTACAAAGCTGTTACAGGGGTATACCAAATGGTACATTCCTGTTAAAGGGGTGTACCATGCCCCGTTTTCTTTCCTTACTTCTGCAAACGGGCCTCGAGTGCCTCGTTGATGGCGCGCAGCGCCTGGATACGCGCGTAGTACTTGCTGTCGCTTTCCAGCACGATCCACGGTGCAAACGTCGTCGACGTCAGACGGAACATGTCATCGACAGCCTGCTTGT
>CAYOBD010000105.1:0-7453 GCA_964402005.1 uncultured Eggerthellaceae bacterium | reverse complement strand
GCGCGCGTTGCACTATTCTTACGATGGCTGCCGAAGGCGTGCTTTTCTTGGTGCCGGTGAACTCGGGGTTCGAGTTTGCTGCGCCGGTGGTTTGCATTGCGGGAGCACTGATTCTCGTCGTGCTGAGGCGCGTGCTGCCGCGCGCAATCGCATGGACATACCACTGGGAGCTTTTCGCCAACGAGCTGCTTGTGACGGGCTTTACGGTGCTCTACATGGCATCAGCGAGGCAAATTCCTGTAGAAACGGCCTTGTTCGGCATCGCTTCTGCCATAATTGCTGCGCTCATGGTGACGCGCATACGGCACTTGCCGCGGCTAGCATACGATGCGCATGTGAGCCCCTTGCATTCATGGAATCAGGTTCAGCTGCTGCTCGGCGCAATTGCGGTTGCGGCAATACTGCTTGCATTCATATTCGGTTGCACGCCGCTTGCGGCCGAGGGTTATCTCATGAGCGTATATTGCATGGCATGCGCGGGGATGTGCGTGTTCTTCGGTTTCTCGAAGAGGTGCCGCGCTCTGCATCTTTCGGGTCTAATCGTCGCGCTTACCTGCGTGGCAAAGCTGGTGCTCCTCGATGTGCAGGGCTTGGATTCGCTGACTCGCTTCGCAGCATATATAGGTGGCGGACTTATCTGCTTCGCTGTTAGCGCCATCTACAATCGCGTTTTGCGTGCGCAGGGTGCAACGCGATAAAGGTTTCGGCCATGGCCTTGGCAGAGAGGCTCGAGCGCGTGTGCTTCCGGCTGGACATTTGTTTGGGATTGCTGTAACCGTCCAGCTAGGTCGAGCTCTAAATATCTTCCATCTTCATTAGGACAAAACAGAGCAACGCACTATTACTATATGGTCCGAATTCGAAGCCCAAAGGAGCATGGTCTGATACTTGAGAATGCAAAGAAGTTCCTGGAAGAGCTGGACACGAACGAAAAGGCGCAGGAGCTGCTGAAATCTGCAGAGCCCGGCATTTCTCTGGACGAAGCCCCTGCGCTGGCGGAAGCCGCACGCGCAACCGGCTATGATGTCAGCGACGAGGAAATGCAGGAATTCCTCGTCAAGGTACAGGAGGCGCAAGCCGCTGCGAGCGACGCAGTTGCAGATCAAATCAGAGATCTTGACGATAGCGAGCTTGATTCCGTGGCCGGCGGAAAGGGCTGCGCTCGGTGCCATACCACCTACGAAGACGATGAGAATTGCGTGTTCAACGAGCTCTGCAACAAGCTGATAACATTCCATTACAACACGGAAGAGCCGCCTCGCACGTGCAGCAAGAACACGTTCTGCGACGGCTTTATGTTGAAGCCCGGAATGTACTAAGGGCATACTCGGTTTCAAGATGTCAACCCGTTACGTCCTGAGTGAACCATACCGGTTGCGCGGTTGGTACAAGCTTCCTATGGGGCTTTACAGCACTGTGGACAGGAAGGCCATCTTCGCGTCGAAGGAAGATTACCTCCTGCTGCTGAAGTGCGACGGGGCTCACGATCTAACGGCGGACACCATGTCGGAGGCGGAACGTGCGACTCTCGAAGAGCTGCTTGCGAATGAGGTCGTACGTCCCGCTTTGCCTGGTGAGTTTCTGAAACCAGAACAGGCTTACAAATCATATCCCGCACGCTACCGCGAGAGCGTGCACTGGTCGATTACCGGGGCCTGCAACCTGAAATGCCGTCACTGTTTCATGTCGGCCCCTAATGCCAAGCACGGTTCTCCTACCCATGAGCAGCTGATGGATGTCGTTGAGCAGCTGGCCGAATGCGGCGTCTGCAGTGTGGGCATCACCGGCGGTGAGCCGCTGGTGCGCAAGGACTTCCTGGATATCGTCGATGCTTTGGTTGAGCGGGAGATCGCGGTCTCAACCATTTACACCAACGGATGGCTGGTTGACGAGGTCCTTCTCGATGAGCTGGAAAAACGGGGCGTGCGCGCAGGCTTCCAGCTGAGCTTCGATGGCGTAGGCTGCCACGATTTCCTTCGTGGCGTTTCTGGTGCGGAGGAAAAAACGCTTGCCGCACTCGGGCTTCTGCGCGATCGCGGGTGCATCACGGCAGTCTCGATGTGCCTGCATCGGGGCAACGTGCACGCGATTCGCGAAAGCGTGAAACTGATGGCTTCGCTTGGTGTGACGTCCATGAAGATGGGTGCAACCATGGACGAGGGTGAATGGCTCAGCCCGGAGGTGCGGGCGCTCGCTTTGACTCCAGCAGAGGAGCAGGCGGCTTTCGAAGCCTACATTCCTCAGTATTTCGAGGACGATGCCCCGCTTGCCATCATGCTGCACGGCTCCTTCATGTACAATCCCGGCGACAGCGAGTGGGCAAGTTTCCACGAGCGTCCCTGTTCTGCCGCAGATGAACAGGATGCGCTCGCTTGCGGCATGCTGGGCAAAAACTTCTACATCGGCGCTGACGGTATGGTTTCGCCGTGCATGGGCATGTGTGATACTGGTTTCGCCGATAATTTCCCCAACCTTCGCGAGACGCCTTTGCGCGAGATACTGCAAGATTCCCGGCTCGTGGATCTGTGCTACGCCAAGGTTGCGGATGTGAGGGATAGAAGCGGGAAATGCCGTTCGTGCGAGTTCGTCGACCGCTGTGCTGGTGGATGCCGCAACTCCGCCCTGTTGGCTGGCGACAACTACTATGGCCCAGACCCGGATTCCTGCGCGTTTTTCGAAAATGGCTGGGACAAGCGGATCCGCGAGGTTGCGCAGCCGGCCTTCGAGGCATATCTCCGCCGGTGCCCGCCAACGCGAGGGAGAGATGCGTCGAAGAACGATGGGTCTTATTTGGACTAACGCCAGGTGTGTATTGGGACCGGATGTGAGCCGGGTGCGAGCTTGGTGGTCGCGCATCCGATAGCCGATAGGGTTGAAGGCGGGAACGAATCCTAGTGCTTTTTGTTCTGCGCGGCGGCAAAAGCCTCGGCGCGGTGAGGATCGGCGAGAAGCATCATGTCAGCTGCCTGCCTGATGACATCGTCGACTGGCGTCTCGGGGTGGTTGAACAGCCAATGCCTCACCAAACCGAACAGACCGGATACGACGAAGTAGAACAGCGTTTCCACATCGCTTTCTGAAAGGTTGGGGTTCGCTTGCTGCCAAGCATCGGCGTACACGCCGTATAGGTCATCCAGAATGCGGTCGACGAAGTTGCCTTCTCCGCGATTCTCGAACACGGCTTTGACCAATACGCGGTTATCGCTGACGAAGCGGATGAGGATCGGAGCAATCTGCGATGCTTCGGGCACCTGTCCTTCCAAGGAGTCTCGGTAGTCTTCGAACAGGTCGTCTTGCATGCAGCGCAACAAATCGAAGGGGTCGGTGTAGTACTTGTAGAACGTCTTGCGCGACACGCCGGCCCGTGCACATATCTCGATGACCGTGATATCGCTCACAGGTTTTTCGGCGAGGAAGCCGAGGAAGGATTCGTACAGGCATTTCTTCGTATATCTCAAGCGGGAATCACGCGGATTGCGTTCCATCGAGGCTCCTCTCTCTGCAGCTGAAAATAATACACCATAACGGAATGGCGACCGTCGGAAGCGGGATGCATCAGCTCCTATGGACAGGGCGTCGACTTCGGAGATCGCATTCGAGCGGTTATCGGCCAGGTGGCGTTTAAGGCGTGGATCTTTTAGTCGTCTATGCTACGCATTGGCCCGCTAGGCTGCAGCGTGTCAAATGAGGAAAATACATGCAGAACGCATCAGGGGCGATTCACATGCTATGATATGCAAGCTAAATCAAGTGAGGGGTAACCCTCCACCTGGTTCGGCGCTTCGGCAGCCGATGGGTCGCATGAATATAGTCCGCGAATGCAGAACGCAGGACGCATGTGCATGTACCCGCTGCCGCAGCGGGTTTTTTATTGGCGGCACGGCGAGAGGCCGTGCAGGAAGCGAAGGTAGGTGAGCGCAATAGCAGCTCAAGAGCCGCGGTTGAACGAACAGATTACCATCCGTGAGTGCCGTCTTATCGGATATGACGGACAGCAGATGGGCATATATCCTACGGTACAGGCGCAGCGGATCGCCGACGATGAAGGACTCGACCTGGTAGAGATCGCCCCGAACGCCGACCCGCCGGTGTGCCGGATCATGGATTACGGTAAGTACAAGTATGACCAGGCCATCAAGGCAAAGCAGGCGCGAAAGAACCAAAGCCGTATCGAGACCAAGGAGATGAAGTTCCGTCCGAAGATCGATACGGGGGACTACGAGACCAAGAAGAAGCATGTGCTTCGTTTCTTGGATGCGGGCAACAAGGTGAAGATCACCATCATGTTCCGCGGTCGCGAGATGTCCCATCCGGATCAGGGTCTGTCGATCTTGGAGCGTTTGGCCGACGACTTGAAAGATGTTGCCGTAATCGAGAGCCCGCCTAAGATGGAGGGTCGCAACATGCATATGCTGATCGCGCCGTTGCCTGCATCGGCGAAGAAAAAGAGGGAAAACGAAAGTAAGGCAAGTGAAGGAAAGGACGAATAAATGCCTAAGATGAAAACGCATCGCGGATCCGCAAAGCGCTTCCGCGTCACGGGATCCGGCAAGATCATGCGCGCAAAAGCTTATAAGAGCCACATCTTGACCAAAAAGAGCCCCAAGCGTAAGCGCAACTTCCGCAAGGCAACGGAAGTGTCCCCGAACGACAAGAGGGTTATCGCCCGCAACCTCGGGCTTCGTTAGTACTAGCGTGCAGCGGATCCGGAGAGTCAACCCGCTGCTTATAGTGTAAGGAGAATCATCATGGCTCGTGTGAAGCGTGCAATCAATGCCCACAAGAAGCGTCGTACCGTTCTCGGTCGTGCGAAGGGCTACTACGGTGCGAAGTCCCGCACCTATACCAAGGCCAAGGAGCAGGTGCAGCACTCCCTGCAGTACCAGTACCGCGATCGCCGCAACAAGAAGCGCGAGATCCGCAAGCTGTGGATCACCCGCATCAACGCCGGTGCGCGTCTGAACGGTCTGTCGTACTCGGTATTCATGAACGGTCTGAAGAAGGCTGGCGTGGAGCTGGACCGCAAGGTGCTCTCCGATATGGCTATCAATGACCCTGAGGCATTTGCCCAGCTGGTCGAGATCGCGAAGAAGGCGGTTGCCTAAAAAGAGCGGAACCTGTACCATCTTTCGAAACGGGCTGCCCTTCATGGGCGCCCGTTTCCGCGTTTAAAGGGGAAGTGAAGGTGTGTTCATATGAGCGCTGGAGAAAGGGGAGTCCGTGCATGAGCATGGCATAGAGGCGGGTGCGGGCCTGCTCGACACGATAGCGGACGTGCTCCTGGATGCCTTCCTCGACACGCTGTATCTGATTCCGTTCCTGTTCGTCACATATCTCGTGATGGAATGGATCGAGCATCGAACAGGTGAAGGGTCCCAGCGCGCCATCCAGCGTGCGGGCAAAGGCGGGCCTTTGATCGGCGCACTGCTCGGAGCGGTGCCGCAATGCGGTTTCTCTGCTGCTGCGGCAACATTCTATGCCGGCCGCGTTGTCACATTGGGCACGCTCTTTGCTGTTTTCCTGTCCACTTCCGACGAGATGCTGCCGATCTTCATCGCCGAACGGGTGCCGATTGGCACGATGTTCGCTGTTATTGGCACGAAGATCGCTATCGGCATGGTGTTCGGGTTTGCCGTCGATGCGGTCCTGCGAGCACGTCGGCGGGTGCCGTCGATGCCGCAGATTCACGAGTTGTGCGAGCATGACCACTGCCATTGCGAAGATGACAAGCCGGCAAGATTCCCCATCCTCAAAAGCGCCTCGATTCATACGCTGCAAGTGACGCTCTTCGTGTTTTTGATCTCGCTTGCGCTCAATGCGGTATTCGCCGTGGTCGGCGAAGAGGTGATCGGCGAGTTCCTGAGTGCAAATGACGCGCTTGCAGTCGTGGGTGCCGGTATTGTCGGGCTGATTCCCAACTGTGCCGCCAGCGTGGCCATTGCGCAACTATACGTGGATGGCATGCTCGGCACGGGCGCTATGATGGCAGGCTTGCTGAGCGCGGCAGGGGTCGGCCTGCTCGTACTGCTGCGTTCCAATCGCCCCGTGCGCCAGAACTTGCTCATAGTTCCAGCCGCAACCTCGCCCAGCTCTTCCTGCGTAGTCTGAGAAAGAATAGTCGGAGGATTGGCCCAGGTAAACTTCACCGCAGCGCTGTTCACGCTGCCCACTGCGTTGGATACCACAACCCGGAAGCTGAATCCGAGCTGCGCGGGTTTCGTGGTGAACTGAAGCGTATCGGTCGTAACACCTCTCCAGGTGACGCTTTCGTTCAGATTGACAAAGCCCTTGCCGTCGCCACGGTCCACCTGCCACTGATAAGTCGCATCTTTATCCACAACTACGGTAAACGCCGCGGTGTCGCCCGCATTCTCAACGGTCTGATCCGCAGGCTCCACGCTGATCACCGGCGCGGTCAGGAACGTGATGTGTACAGCATTGCTTTCCAACGTTCCGGCGCCGGTGGCCAGAACAACCCGGAAGGTAAAAGCAGCCTGGGCGCTCTTGGCCGTAAACGTCAGAGTGTCTGTTTGCGTGCCTTTCCAGGTACTGCTCTCGTTCAGGTTCACAAACCCCTTCCCGTCGTTACGGTTGACCTGCCACTGATAGCTGTCCGCATTCCCGGTAACCTTAAACTTGGCCGTAGAGCCAGGAACAACATCTGCCAGGTTCGCCGGCTGCTGAAGGATTTCAGGCGCGGTTGTGCTGACTGCACGCGTTTTAGCGCTCTGCGTTTTCTTCTGAGCGGACTCATTCTTTGTCGGTTCCACGGAAGCAGGCGTTTTTTCTTCTGAAGTCGCTTCCGGCACAGATGCTTCTGCCTGTTCTTCAGCCTTTGCTTCTTCAGCAACGGGCTCCGCAGCAGCGGGTTCCGCAGCCGCCTCAACAGCGGGCTCCACAACCGTTGCTTCCTCGGTCACGACAGGCTCCGCAACTTCCTCGACGGCAGGCTGCGCAGCTTTTTCCTCGTCCGGAGAAGCTTTCATTGATACATCAGGCAGATAATAGCCCTTGTATTCGAGCGTTGCATGATCAGATGCATTCTTGTAAGCATCAGCATCTGCATCCTTCGCATCGCCGGCAAGAATGAAACCAGTCTTCTTCTCGCCATTTTTCGCATAGGCAATCTTCCAGACGACGCCCTTTTCAGAGCTCAGCTCTTCTTCCGCATAAACCACGGCGTCTTCCGTCAGCTGATGAGCCTGGCGATTGTAGCATGTTGCGGCATCATAGATTGATTTTCCGGCCTTGAGCAAAACCAGATGAGCCTTGAATTTCTGCTCCTCTTCAGCCGCCTTCTTCGCAGCTTCTTCAGCTGCCTTCTTGGCCGCTTCTTCCTCAGCTGCCTTCTTCGCGGCTTCTTCCTCAGCTGCCTTCCGGGCTGCTTCTTCCTCAGCCGCCTTCCGGGCTGCTTCTTCCTCAGCCGCCTTCCGGGCTGCTTCTTCCTCAGCCG
>CAYOBD010000104.1:0-7471 GCA_964402005.1 uncultured Eggerthellaceae bacterium | reverse complement strand
TCGCGCTCGCCGGGGATGATCTGCAAATCGACGCCCAACTGCGCCAAGCGTTCGACAAGGTCCGCGCCGTTTTCGGCGTCGCGCGCGGCGGATGTGGTCACTGCGGTCACTTTGGCCAAACGCCCTTCCGCGTCTGGACCGAGTTCTTCTACCTTGCCCATGAACTCCGCAATCGCACTCGCCACTCGTTCGATTGCCTCAGGCAGAAGCCGACGGGACTCGTCGACGCCTTGCCCCAAATTCGTAATGACGGTCATGTGCGAAAGCTCATGCAACGCGCCTTCCTCATCAATATCTGCAACCAACAGACGAGACGTGACGGTACCGATATCAATCGCCGCATAACGGCCAGGTTTGTACATAGATGCCACAAGATCCTCCTCGGAATCAAGATTTCCAACCCGTTATTCCAGGCTATTCGTCGAGTTACTGAACACCGAAAAACGCATCCAGGAAGGGCGTATACCATTCCTCGGGCGCCTTGATGCTGCTCGCGAGGATATTTCCCTCAACTTCTGCGCTGGCGCGCTTCGAAACTTCCACCTCGTCGGACAGGCCGCTCACCACTGCTGTTTGCTCGCCGGCGACGACGTAGCCGAATTTCTGCCGCACAGCATCCTCCATACCGGCATCGCTTGCCAAAGCTTCGTTGTGCGCATCAAGCGCAGCGTTGCGCTCCGAGACCGCGACGTACTCGGCTTCGAGACGCGCGTTTTCGCGGCTGGCCTCGTAATACTGCTGGGCAGGCGTATACAGGAACACGCAAATGAATACGGCACATATCGCCATGGTCACCAACTTGGCCGTGCGCGACGACAGATTGATATTCGAAAGCCATCCAGCCGGGTTCAGCTTTGCCGCCACAGACCCCGCCTCGGACGCGCGCTGCATGCGGGTAGACCTGCGCTGAGATGGCCCCATCTCGCCTTTATACACCGCTGCGCGAGGGGCGCCCTCGGTTTGCCGGGCATCGCCCGAACGGCTGGCATAGGTACGATCAAACTGCTTGCTAGCGCGCTCCTTTGCCTTTTGGCGCTTTTTACGCTCGCGCGTCTCGGCTGCAGTCGCACGTGTGCGAGTCGACTTCTTCGCAGATGCCTCTGATGAGCGGCGCCGGTCGTCCACGCGAGTCGAACGGGATGCCGTCGCACGTGACGCCGATGAGCGCGCAACAGAGCCGCCAGACGCCTTCTTGGCGGGACGAGCAATGCCAGAGCCCGCCTTCTTCGCAGGCCCCGAGGCATACATAGCCCATTCGTCCGATTGCGCGGACTTGGATGCACGCGAGGTTTTCTGCTTGCGCGCAGCTGGAGACGCCCCCGATTTAGACCGACGGCTAGACGTACGCCGAGCATCCTCGAACGACACGATGTTGCCTTTTTTTGTCACGCGCATTCGCTCCCAGAAAGCATCTTAGTTCGGTTACATTGCGTTAATGCTAGAAGCTATTTCAGCATAGCACGTAATCCCTTGTACACCTTAGGGAATTCGGGAAAATGATGCGATTGCGCACGATGCGCAAAACCGACCTCGGCATCGCCAGAATGATACGGTGACCCCTGTGGCTATCGTGCCACCCTACTGCTTCGAAGGAATAAATGTCGCGAGGACTTCTTCGCAATCGAGCGGCGCTTCGTCCATAAACCAGAAGTACACGATGTACGCATCCTCTACCGAACCCGTCGGACTCATATAGCAGATCACCTCGGTCGTCTTTGCGCCGTCGTTCTCGGTGGCCACCCGCGCCAGATGAGCATCGACACCGTTGATGCAGACATGCTCGTACGCGACATCGTCATAAGATGAATCCAACCCGCTCTGCAGCGTTGACCACGAGGCTGGATAATCCATGAATTGCATTGTGGAAAACACGATGTCGGAACCTTCGCCCGCCTCCTGTACATACGACAGGTGCCCGTTGCTCGTATCGATAGACTGCGACCAATCCGTAGGGAGCTGCACGTAGCCATACTTCTCGTCGCCCGCCCATTGGGTAGCCTGCTGACCAAGCGTCGCCGACCCTTCGAGCTTGCCGATAATCCACGCGCCACCATCGCCGCCTGCCTGACCAGCCACGTAGGCAGCCACGCTCTCGTCGATCCAAGCAGGTTTTTCTCCGTCGTATTCGAACGTCAGAACGGTGTAAGCCTGCGTGCCCTCCTGCATAAGGGCGCTTCGATCGATGTAATACGAAACCTTGCCGCCGGCGTCTTCCGCCGTTTCTACCCTAAGCGCATCGGTCGAACCGAGCTTCACAGGCTGCGCGTCGCCAGCTTGCTCAGCGGCTTCTTTGTACGAGCCGGTTACGAATCGCGCAGTGAGCGTCGTCCGAGCCTGACCTTCGGGAGCACTGTAGCTGTACGCGTAGTCCGTCAGTACTGAATCCGCGTGCTCGGCTGCCCAATCGCTTGGAATCTGCACCAAACCGACGAAATCGTCGCCTGCCCACTGAGAGCTGTCCTGCGCATCGAAGACGCGAGGTGCATCCGAACCGATTACGCGAGCTTCGGAGAAATCCAAGCCCATATATGCGAACGTCATCGCTCCGAACGCAGCAGCGGTCAGCGCAAGCGAAAGCACGATGGCGAGGATCTTCGAACGTTTGGCCATGCGCTTCTTGTTCACCGCTTCGTTGTAGACGTCGATGGCCGGACGGTAGCCGTCGGGCGTTGCCACCATGCCTGCCGGAGCACCTTGCGATGCGCCTTGAACGAATAAAGGATTGTCCTGGTCGATAGACGCACCAGAGGGTTTTGAAGCGCTGTACGAAGCCGATTTCGCAGCGGTTTTGCGTCCTGCTACGAAGAGAAACAACAGCTCGATCAGGGCGCCGGTCGCCAGTCCGCCGAAATGGGCTTCGAGCGCGATGCCCGGTCGGAAGGTGTTGATGATATTGATTGCGACCATGGCTACCAAGCCGCCGAGCATCGAGCGCATCCCAGGCTCTTTGCGCATTACGATCACGAGCACGATGAAAGCGCCCATCAGACCGAAGATCGCCCCCGACGCTCCGACTGCATAGCCATTCGCAAACAGGGAGAATGCTAGATCCCCCACGATGCCGCTGCCGAAGTACAGCAGCGCGAAACGCGATGTGCCCTGCATCGATTCGAGCATGGTGCCCATGTACCACAGCGAAATCATGTTGAACACCAGGTGCATGAGAGAACCATGCGCGAACATAGCCGTAACGAGCGTCCACGGTTCCGTCTGCAGCGACCCCGGACCTACCGCCATGTAGTTGCTCAGGTTCATTCCGAGCATGTCGGGAACGTACAACCCCAGGCACAGCACGATAAGGATGATGGTAAGCGGCGATTGCTTGATCATGCTGAGACTACCCATGTTTACTCTCCTCGATGCGTGTAGCCAAAACCCAACGGCCATCTCGCAAGGATAACCGACCGAGGCTATTCTGCATGGATTTCCATGGAATTGCTGCGTGAACACAGAAGCGTCTAAAGAGAACGCTGCAGATGAACAAATGAGCCGATGGAGTCCGACCCCATCGGCTCATTCCGTCGACCTCATTCCCGGCAACCCCGCCGTCAGTCTTTCAAGAATCCGTTTTCGTCGATAAAGGCAACCCATTTCTCAAAGGAATCGTCGCTGATGGCATGCTCCATGATGCATGCCTCATCCTCAGCGATTTCAGGGTCTATCCCCAATGCCTTCTCGAGGAAGCCCCTCAGATAACGATGGCGCTTATAGACGGCTTGAGCGTATTCGTAGCCACCCTCCGTCAGCGTGATGTCGCCGTAATACGGCTGATCCAAAAAGCCCTTCTCTTTGAGCAGCGTAATCGCCTTGTTGACCGACGCCTTGGAAACGCCCAGTTTATTCGCCACGTCAACCGAGCGGATGGGCTTATCAGGCGCACCGCCCAACATGACGATGGCTTCAAGGTAATCTTCATGGGACTTCGAGAGCTTTTCCATGGCGACCTCCAATATGCGGCGTTGAGCTGAATGATAGCATACGCCCTCGCGTCATTTCGGGCTTACCGCGTCCATTTGGAGCATTGTCTAACCGGACGTTCTGAACACTCGCAGACGGTTCTCCATCTATAACGCAGTCCCGCAATAAAAATGGGCCGCCCGGCAGACGGCCCTTGATTTTGTGGCTGATGAGGGAGAGAGGGGGTGGACCTCATCAGCCTTTCTTTTGCGGTGAACGATAAGACGAGAAGAATCTTCACCGCCGAGTCAACTTCTTGTATCTTCCAGCAATGCATCCTTTCGACATTTGTTAGTCTAGGTTTACTTTTTACTCATTTCAAGAGTTTCCGGCAGCTAGGATCGCGCTTCATAAGTTTACCACATTTAACTTTTGTATAAAGCCCGAAGCGTCAAGTAGGGCACGCACGGCAGAGCTGTGGTACATTTCCTTAAGCATGGGAAATAGGGAGCTTATGGTCGCCGAAACAGCCAAAAACGCCAAAACCGGAAAAACGCGTACGCGCCGCTCATGGCCCGAGCGGTTCTGGGGGCATATGGTCGCATTCGACATGCGAATACGCGTCGCCGCGCTCATATTGGTGATTGCCGCCATTGCGTCCATGTCATTCACCCAGCTCGGCTTCTGGAGCATCGGAATCATCGACGCGAAGCCGGTCTACCTTATGCTGCTGCTCGGTCCGCTCGCGATGGGCGCCCTGATGTTCGGCCCGTTGATTGGCGGACTTCTGGGCCTGCTCACCGGTGCGATTGTGTTCTCGCATGCGGTGTTTTTCTACCTTGATTACTATGAACTGTATTTCATGACGACATTGAACACGTTCGTCTTGCTCGCCGCCGTGGGTGTGTGTTCGGGACTGCTGTTCAATATCGTGCTTAAGCACCTGAAGCGCGGCGTTGCGCGTGCAGCAGGCATCATCGGAGCTTGCATTGCGATATCGTTTGCCGTGAGCGGACTCGTGCAGCTCAACACCCTCTTCTCGTACGGCGGACTCGAGAACCTCGATGCAATTGTCGAATACCTGCTGAACAGTCCGGCGGGCGTGGCCATCCAGGCGCTCATAGATGCCACGCTCATGGCTTTCCTGTGTGTTGTGACCGATGCGATACTGTGCGGAATCGCCGATCGTGGCAACGACAGACGACTGCTCTCGATGTTCCGCAGCTGGATGCTCCTCGTATCGTTCATCGTCTTCGTAACCTCAAGCGCTATCTTTTTCGTGGTCACTACGCAATACACTTTAGATTCTGCAGTACAAAACATGCATGGCGAAGTGGACTACCTGGCCAACCAGCTGGACAAGTGGGGCGACGATGATGCCGACTCACTGCTCGACGGATACGATGTCTCTACAGATGGACGCGTTGCAATCGTGGACAAAAACGGCGTTATCCTGACATCCGACGACGAGACGCTCCCAGCAGGAGAATCGATCATGCGGCTGCTCGGATACGGGGATCTGGATGAAGCCATGAAGATCGAATACTTCTTAGGTTTCAATCCTGACGGCAGCGCATCTGACAGCGCCATGTCCCTCCAGGCAATGAACGAGGCGGGCGAAACGACGATGGACATAGACCTCATGGTGGCAGACGCCTACGATGACGGCTATGTGATCATCATCAAGCCCTCAAGCATGATTTTCGAAGCGCGTGCTGGCATCATGGCCGCGATCACCCTGTTGGCCATCATACTGATCGCAGCCATGGCGATTTTAGCATCGCGCCTGCTCAAGAACGTAGTCGTACAGCGTATCGACGAGACAAACAGTTCGTTGAGCAAAATCACCGAAGGCGATTTGAACGAGCGTGTACGCGTTCGCGATAGCCGCGAGTTCGCATCGCTTTCCGCCGGCATCAACTCCACGGTAGCGGCGCTGAAAGGCACCATCGCCGAAGTCGAGCAGAAGAATGCCCAAGAACTGGCCACGGCCAAAGCCATCCAAGAGAGCTCGCTGCCGCGAGATTTCCCGCCGTTCCCCGATATCGATCGGTTCGACATCTACGCTTCAATGAAAACCGCCAAAGAGGTCGGCGGCGACTTCTATAACTTCTTCCTGATCGACGATGAACGCCTGGGATTCCTCATCGCCGACGTTTCAGGCAAGGGCATCCCTGCTGCGCTGTTCATGATGACAGCAAAAACGCAGATCCAGACGTACATGGAAGAAGGATTGCCCGTGGGCGAGGCCGTGAACGCCGCGAATCACCAGCTGTGCATCGGCAACGAAGCCGGCATGTTCGTGACCGCATTCGTTTGCGTGCTGGAATACCAAACAGGCAAGCTGACCTATGTGAACGCCGGCCACAACCCGCCCCTGCTCCACCACGAGGGCTCTTGGGAGTGGATGCGCAATGTATCGGGCATGCCGCTCGGCCTGTTCGACGGCATCCCGTACGACCAATACGAACTGCAGCTCGAGAAAGACAATGTGATTTACCTATACACCGACGGCGTAACCGAAGCAATGGACACCGAAGGCAACTTGTTCGGAGAGAATCGCCTGGAAGAGCTGCTTTCCACATACGCAGACATGAACCCGCTTTCGCTTTGCGTGGGGGTGAGCCGCGCACTCACCGATTACACGATGGGCGCAGAGCAATCCGACGACATAACGATGGTGTGCCTGAAATACGGCGTGCCGCCCGAGCATAGAGCCCAGATGGTGTTGCCCGCCGTGGACACGCAGATCATCCATGTGCACAACTTCATGCATGAGGAATTGCGTCGTCACAATGCTCCGAAGTCGGTGTACAACATGCTCGACATCGCCGCCGAAGAGTTGTTCGTAAACGTATGCCATTACGCGTACCCGGATGCCACGCCAGACAATCCCGGCGAAGCACGCATCAGCTTCGAGTACGAGTCGAACCCGCCGTCGCTTGCAGTAACGATTGCCGACGATGGCATCCCCTACGACCCGACAGCGAAGCCCGACGCGATGCGTGTCGACGAGTACGAAAACGTGGAGGACGCACCTATCGGCGGGTTGGGCATCTTCATGGCTAAGCAGTGCGTCGACTCGATGGAGTACAAGCGCGTCGACGGCAGCAACATTCTCACGTTCCGCAAGGGCTGGTAATGGGCGCTGACGGAAGGGACTATCCTTTTTGCCAACAAAATACGGTCGAGCTGAAGGGGATATTCCCTTCAGCTCGACCATTCTTGCTTCTATGATCTGCGGCTTCTAGTCGGAAAGAGCGCATCTCTTCGGACTGGATGCCCCTCTCCGGGTCGAACATTCCTCTTCGGGTCGGATGCTCCACCTATGCCGAGCGTTCCTCTTCGGTTCGGATGCTCCACCTAGGGCCGAACGTTCCTTCTAAGATCGTTTTACGCAAACATCTTGTTGCCCCTGATGAAGCACACCAGCAGTGCGACATCCGGTACGAAAGCGCAAACGAGCTTGAGGATGTATATCGGCATGGAGGACGTAGGCACAAACGATGTTATCAAGTAAGCAGCAGCTGCAATGACGAGGAGCACGATGGCCATGGTCGCGATATCCTGGCGG
>CAYOBD010000103.1:0-7487 GCA_964402005.1 uncultured Eggerthellaceae bacterium | reverse complement strand
CCTGCCGACCAGGCCGCATACCCTGATCTCGAACCGATACGCTCCCTTGCGCACCTGCCTGGACTCGATGAGGCGCGCACGGCGGCCATGCTCCAAGATGCGCGCATCGTGACCGTATACGATTTCGAGGTGCGCGAGCGCACGGCGTATCTGATCATGGAATACGTCGAAGGCCTCACGCTGACCGAGCTTCTGCACGACTATTCCGAGTACATCACGCTCGATATCGTTGCAGCTGTGTTCGAGGCTGTAGCGGGCGCGCTCGCGGTGGCCCACAAGGCCGGCGTGCTGCACTTGGATATCAAGCCCGATAACATCATGATCAACGCAAAAGGCCAGGTCAAGGTTACGGATTTTGGCTTGGCTACGTTGGCCGACGCTGCAGGTCAGGGGTTGGCCGGCGGCGGGACGATCGGATATATGCCGCTTGAGCAGATGCGCCGCGAGCATCTGGACGCCCGTACTGACGAATGGTCGCTCGCTGCGGTGCTCTATGAGATGCTGGCCGGCGAGAACCCGTTCCTTGCGCCGAATCTGGACGAAGCTCCAGCGGCCATCGAAGAGGCCGAGCTGGTTTTGCCTTCGCTGTGTTGGGAAAACCTGGACGAGCAGATTGACGACGTGATCTTCTATGCGCTCGACCCCGACCGCGAGGAGCGTTATGCAACCGTGAAGGATTTCGCGGAAGAGGCGCGCAAGTTTCTGGGCAATGCCCGACGTGGGCGCAGCCAGCTGGCAAGTATCGTGACTCGCGATCTTCAGGGCGATCAGGCACCGGGCCCGAGCGCGGATTTGCAGGATGTATCCGAGTCGGTGGATGGGCGCCCAACAATCGATGAGGCGCGTGCGCGCGCCCAGGAAGCCGAGCGTGCTGCACGCTCCGAGCGATCAGCGCGACGCAAGCGCGTAGTGCGCGAGGTGGCATCCTCGGCTGCTTCGGCGTTGTTAACGCCCGGCGCCGTATCGATAGCGGGTCGCGTGTTCGCGATTGCAGCCAGCGTTTTCCTGGCTTATCTGGCGGCTATCAACATCCCGATCATCGCAAGCGCGACGGTTCCGTTTGCGCCGGTTGCCCTGCTTGTTGCAGCAGGTACAGGTGTCGCAGCTGCATTCCGTCCCGCACTGGGTGCGCTGATCGGCTATCTCCTGCTGAGCGTTGCCCTGATCTTGGGCAATTCCCCGATAGCAGGCGCCGCTGTATTGGTGACATCGTTTGCGTGGTGGTATTTCTTCGGCCGACTCGGTGTGGCCGAGGGCAATGCGGGATTGTGCGAGCCGATTTCAGGCGCTCTCGGAGGCGGCGCGTTGGCGCCTCTTGCAGCAGGAGCCAGTTTGCGGACGCCAAGCGCGATTGCAACGGCGGCGTTCGCCTGCGTGATCGCGGTAGTTCTGGGCGCAGCCGGGACGGGAGGCATCATCGGATGGGATGCGCTCGCCAATTGGAAGTTTTCCCAAGCTGATGTCGATGGTCGCCTTCTCGGCATGGTGCAGAGCCCCGCTGTCTGGTGCATGATCGGCAGCTGGATCGCATCGGCGGCAGTTCAAGCGGCGGTCGGCACGCGCGGGTCGCGTGCCAGTGAGCTTTTGGGATTCGCTTTGGGCGCGGCGATACTGATCGTCGGTGTTATTGGCGCGGCAATCGTCAATCCCATGTTCGTTACCGGCAATGCGCTTCCGCGTATCGTGTTGGGTTTGCTTGTTCCGATAGCCATGGTGGCTGCAGCGTTGCTCATCTACCGCCCGACCGAATGAGTCGGAAAAGCCAATGAATCGCAGAAAACGGTTCTCTCCGACTCATTGGCTTTTCGGCATCCGCGTTCTGCGAATCTTTATTCGCCGCTCTCCTCTGCGGCAGGGGCGGCAGTTTCCTCGCCGGCTTCGTCAATGCTCGCATCCTCCGCTTTTTGCGCAGCGATGTATTCCATTGGTTGCGAGAGCTTTTTGATTGTGGGAACCAAAGCATGGGAGCGTTCGACCTTGCGCACGTCGCGTTCCACTTCTTCGACCATGGCGCGCAGCTTATCTGAATTCAGGAAATTGTCGGTTGCATCTGCCACCGGATCGATCATATCGGTGGGATTGCCCGAGAACACAGCACCTTCGTTGCTGACAAGCTGGCGTCCTGTAATCGCTTCGAAGAAATAGACGATCAGGCATTTGGCGGCAGCGGTTATCGGCACGGCGAATATCATGCCCACGATGCCCGCAAGCGCTCCGCCTGCGATGATAGCCACCATGATGATGCCCGGATGCAGGTTGACCGTTGATGACATGATTTTCGGCGAGACGAAGGAGCTTGCCACCCAAGGGACCACGATGCTCACTGCCAGCGAGATGAAGAACGCAATCGGGCCGGAGAATATGGCCAGTATGGCCACGACGACGGCGGCGATGACAGGTCCCAGGTAGGGCACGATAGAGAACAAGCCCATCAGGATGCCCAACACCATGGCGAATGGCAAACCGGCAATCATGTATCCGATGCCCGATACAACGGCGATGACGATGGCGGTGATGATGGTGCCGCGCAGGAATCCGCCGAGCACCCGTGAGAATATCGTGCTGATGAGCAGCAGATACCATTCAGTGGTGTCGCCTGCCAGGATATGGATCTCGCGAGCCATGCGGTCATAGTCGAGCAGGATCCAGAATGCGACCAAGAAAGCCATGATTCCGTACATGACAAGGTTTGCGATCGATAGGCCGGCTTGGTAGATTCCCGTCACCACGGCGGAGGGAATCGAGGAGATGAAATTGAGCACGCTCGAACCAACCGTGCTTATCAGGTCTTTTGCCGTAGCGTTTGCCAGCAGTTCGGGATGCTCGGCTGTAAACTCGCCCCACCAGCTCTGAGCTTGGGAAATGTAGTCCGGCAATGCATTGGCCAGTGCGGCCATCTGCTCGACGATCATCGGCACGAAGCTGATGACGATCGCGATGATGGCAGCGATCAGCAATATGAGGAGGACTCCCGCCGCAATACCGCGCGGCCATCCTTTTTGTGCGAGCCAGCGGACGGGGCGGCGCAGGACGAATACGACTATGCCGGCAGCAACGAGCGTCCAGATGGCCGTTGCGATGGATCCGACGATGAAACCGCAGGCGATTACCAGGACGCCGATGCCGATGATGGTCCAGACAAGCCGCATGCTGCCTGCCAGGCGCTCCCTTGTCGAAGCGTGAGTCCCGTCTTCGGTTCTGTGCCCTTGCCTATGGAAGTGAGTCGTCATGCTGCGCTTATCGTTCCTTCCGAGCGTGATGAAAAACCAACGATTGCCACTCCACTATACCGCAGCAGAGTGCAAAGATGGGCACTTCTCTATTCTTTTATGACCTTAATCCGACAAGTCGCGATCGAGTGTTACCGCAACAGAGTAATCCGGGTACATCGCCTGCACCTCCGACACGATCTGCCCGTAAAGCTGGCGACGGTCGGGAACAGCGAAATCGAGCACGATATCAAAGGTGATATGCCGTTCGGCCTCGTTGACGTAGAAGCCATGCATCTGCAGCACACCTTCGTGGGACATCACGCACGCCGTTATGGAATCGCGCAAGTTCGTGACGGCATCATCCGTAGTGTTGAGCACATAGATGCCTACGGTGGTAAGCGCCACGCCATGCTGTTCGAAGACCGTCTGCTGCAATCGTCGGGTCATCTCATCGATTTGCGCAGCTGTGGTTGTATCGGGAACCTCCACGTGGACAGCGGCTACGGTGAGGTCTGGGCCATATGTTTCGATGAGCAGATCGTAGGCGCCGAGTACCAGAGAATCTGCTTCGACGGTCTCCTTGATGGCGCGGGAGAGCTCGGGATCGGGGCGATGCCCGAGGATGTCGTCGAGCGTCTCGCGCAGCATATCGATGCCTGCTTTTACAATGACGATCGAGATGACGATGCCCACATACGCTTCCAAGCTGACACCGGTAAGCATGAACACGATTGCAGCAGCTAGGACCGACGCCGACAAGATGGCATCGAACAGCGCATCCTTGCCCGATGCGACGAGCGACCCTGAGTTTACCTGCTTGCCCTTCATCTGCACATAGCGGCCCAATATCAGTTTCACAACTACGGCGGACGCGATGATGATGAGCGCCACCATGGAGTAATCCGGGACCTCTGGTTCGATGATCTTCTTAATGGACTCAACGAGGGATGTGATGCCGGCGTAGAGCACGATGGCGGCTATGATCATGGCCGAAAGGTATTCGTAGCGTCCATATCCGAGCGGATGGTCGCGGTCGGGCTTCTTGCCGGCAAGTTTTGCGCCGATGATGGTGATGACCGACGAGAGCGCATCAGTCAGGTTGTTGACTGCATCGAGCACGACGGCGATGGAGTTGGCCGCCAAGCCCACAACGGCCTTGAAGCCGGCGAGAAGCACATTGGCTATGATGCCGATGATGCTCGTACGCACGATGATGCGTTGGCGCTGTGCTGCAGCTGATGGCTCTGCGTGCTTATCATCTTGCTGGGTGTTATCTTGATTTGCCAGTTGGTCCATTTATCCGCCGTCCTGAAAATACGAATGCATTGGTTTCAGTTTAGCGCATTCAAGGCAGGCACTGGCAACGGTGCTCTGCGGATGGATTGCTTCTATGCGGCGTGGCGATGGCGGAAGGGCTTGGATGCGGCGTTTCTGTGCATCCGCGGGACTGCGCGGTTCCTGTTGCCGAGGGTTTCGGAGGCAAGCGCACCGCCGATGATGCATACGGCTCCGATGATCTGCAAGGGCATCATGCTCTCCCCGAGGATGAATACGCTCATGAGCACGGCGGAAAGCGGTTCCAGGTAGCCGAACACCGCAACGCTCTGAACGGGCAGGCGGCCGATGGCGGTGAAGTACAGCAGGTTGCTGATGCCGCCCAGAAGACCGATCACTGCGATTGCCGGCCATGCGTCTACGGCCGTAGCTGCGGCGAATGTGGCGGACAGCCCTTCGGTTGCCATGATGTAGACGGTGCATACGGCTGCTGCGCTCAGCATCTGGATGAGCGCACGTTCGAGTTCCGGGGTACGGCTAACCTTCTTGTTCAAGATGATCATGAAAGACATGCCCGCTGCAGCCCCCAGTCCGCACAGGATGCCCATTGCCGATATGCCGTTACCGAGCGCCGTCATATTGATGAGCACGCACCCAGTTGCCACGACAGCGAAGCTAGCACCTTTGAAGACTGTCAAGCGTGCGTGGAAAAGGATGGGCGAAAGCGCCATGACCACGATAGGTGCCAGGTAGCAGAGGATGGTGGATAAGGCTACGCCGGCATATTGGTATGCCTCGTAAAGGAACAGCAGCTCGCATGCCGCGGCAGCGCCGCCGCCGACCAGGAGCGCGAATTCGCGCTTATCACCGAATACGGTGATCTTGCGCCTCATGGCGACGAACGCAACGACAAGCACGCCTGCGCCCAACAGCATGCGGAAGAACACGATCTGGCTGCTGGTCAGGGCAACTCCATTAGCTACGATGCCGTTGCTTCCGAAGATGAAGAGCGAGGCAAGAAACATGACGGTTGCAATGGCGTCCGTGCCCTTTCGTGTTGTCGTCGATGATGATGGCATGCCTGCTCCTTTTGGCGTCACATGTTCGCGCATCGACAGTGTGAAGCATCTAATGTATTCTGAATAGCAATGAATAATCATGTTCACAATGACAAAATGGAATGTAATCGATATCAAGGGGCGGGTCACTTG
Organism: uncultured Eggerthellaceae bacterium; assembly: GCA_964402005.1. Lineage (GTDB taxonomy): Bacteria > Actinomycetota > Coriobacteriia > Coriobacteriales > Eggerthellaceae > CAYOBD01. The sequence continues at coordinate 1,789 of CAYOBD010000103.1, read as the reverse complement.
ATATCTGCGATGGTGGATTGAGGAGCCTTTTATGGATACGAGCTTGATGAAGTATCGGGCGTTTCTGGCTGTGGCCGATGCCGGTAGCTTTACGCGTGCGGCCGAGATGCTGGGATATACGCAGTCCGGTGTGAGTCGCATGATTGCCGACTTGGAAAAAGAATGGGGCGTGAAATTGCTCGAACGCAGCAGAGCTGGCGTGCGCCTGACTTCCGAGGGCATCGAACTTATCGGGGGTGTGCGCAGTGTCGTGGACGAGCAGGGACGCCTGCAAGCCCGTATCGATGGTTTGAGCGGTTTGGAGTCGGGGCTGATCCGCATCGGGGCGCTTGCCAGTGTAGCGACGCATTGGTTGCCAAGCATCATCAGTCACTTCCGCGAGGATTATCCGAACGTGGATTGGGAGATCGCAACGAGCAATTACACGGAGATCGAGCATTGGATAGCTGAAGGCAGCGTGGATTGCGGATTCGTGCGCTTGCCGACGCAGCACAATTTCGACACTATATTCATGGAACGTCAAGAGCTGCGGGTGGTTATGCCCGAGGGGCATCCGCTTGCGGCATATGACCGCGTTCCGTTCGAACTGCTTGCCGAATATCCATTCATGACTGCCGAGAAGCGCGGCGACTCGGACATCGGTCCGGTTCTTGAAGCGCGCGGTATCCAGGTTGCGTCCCATCTGACCACATGGGATGACTATGCGGTGTTCGCGATGGTTGAAGCTGGGCTTGCTATCAGCGTGCAGCCTGATTTGATCTTGCGTCGCATTCCCTTCAGAATCGTATCGCGTGGATTCGAGGAGCCGCTCTATCGCGATATCGTGCTTGCGCTACCGAATCGTGACAAGGCGCAGCTTGCAGTACGCCGCTTCATTGATTATCTGGGTTATCGATACGAATAGGCCAATGGATTCGCATAGATCGCCGGGGTGCCTCTTTTTCGATTCGCTGCTCAGAGCATGGGAAAGGGGAAGCCTGTGCAATGAGCTATCAGAAATCTGCGCCATAAGCTAAAGGGGCCACTTCTCGCAGTTCGATTCCCGAAAGAAATCGTGGAGTTACCCTTTTGTTTGTTGTAAATGCAACAGAAAGAAGTGCGCATCTTGACAATAATGAGAAATGGATGCCATTGCCATTAGGGCATTGGCGCAGAGAGGGACTCCGCAGGTGCCGTCTGCTCATCCCCCCGGTGGGCGGACGGCACTAGCGGGGTCCTTTATGCTTGCAGCAGTGCGGCGACACGGCCGAGCAGCGGCTCGAAGGATACTCCACGCTCTTGGAAGTTCGGCTGTTGGGTGGATACCTTGATTGCGTCATGTGTGAGATTGCCGGCGAACCAGGCGGCTTCGTACAGATCGCGTCCTGCCATAACAGCCGCCAGCAATGCAGAGCAGTACAGATCGCCCGTGCCATGAAGCATGTACGGCACGAATTCGTTGTGCACTTCGAAGATGTCGCAGTCCACACCGCCGACGAAGTTGCGGATGCTGTCTTCGCCCTCGCGTTGGATACCTTTCAGCACGACATTTTTCGCGCCGCGTTCGAGCAGGGACTCGACCAGCTCTTTTGCCTCGTCATCGGTCAGATTGGTGCCCGTCCACTCGCGGCCTAGGATGATAGCGGCTTCTGTCAGGTTGGGCGTGAGGATGTCCGCTTCGCAGGCAAGATCGGCCATGGCTTGGCACAGCTCGGGCGTGTAGGTGGGGTAGACCATATAAGTATTGGAAGTCTAGCATGACTATTGTTGCTCAATTGCATTGGAATTTGTTTAATTGAAGTTTTCATAT
>CAYOBD010000102.1:0-7655 GCA_964402005.1 uncultured Eggerthellaceae bacterium | reverse complement strand
AGGCGCAGTCCTATCACGATGGCGTGGTGGCCGCGATGTTCCGCCTGCGTGTGGCATGCGACGCCATGGAGAACATCGTCTCTACCGAGGTCTGGCCGATGCCGACCTACAACAAGATCCTGTTCTACTGCTAGATGGTTGCGATGTGATAACGGGGCCAGACCTTGCTATCACAAAAAAACGTTGACGGGATGTGGCAGCGGGGTTTGGCCCCACTGTCACATCCGCATAAAAGGGAGGTGCCCCTATGACGGCGTTCGAAAGGATCGAGTGCGGCATACCCACGCTCGATACGGTGTTCGACAACATCCGGCTCGGCGACAACGTGGTATGGCAGCTGACCGGGCTTGACGATTTCCGTTTCTTCTTCAAGCCGTTTGCCGAGCAGGCGATTCGCGACGGGCGCAACCTCATCTATATTCGGTTCGCCTCGCACGAGCCTCTTCTTGAGCCAATGGAGGGCTTAAAGATCTACGAGTTCGACCCGAAAGCAGGTTTTGAAACGTTCACGGTGTCGGTCCGCCGCGTGATCACCGAGGAGGGTTTCGATGCCTTCTATGTGTTCGATTGCTTGAGCGAACTGCAGGTAGCGTGGTCATCGGATTTGATGATGGGAAATTTCTTCCGCGTGACCTGCCCGTATCTGTTCGAGTTGGACACGGTGGCGTATTTCCCCATCCTGCGCGGGCGGCACTCGTTTGCCGCCGTTGCCAAGATTCGGGACACGACGCAGCTGTTCATCGATGTGTACCGTGCGCCCGACGAGCTGTTCATCCATCCGCTGAAGGTGTGGAACCGCAGTTCGGCGACCATGTTTTTGCCGCATAGCTTCAATCCGAACACGAGAGTCGTGGAAGGCCTGACCGACGGCGTGGGCATGAGCCGCTTCTACATGCAGAAAGAGGAAGAAGAGGGCGGCGATACCGGTGAGCGCAACATCGATTCATGGGACCGCTTCTTCATCGACGCGCATCGCACGCATGCGCAAGGCGGTCTGGATAGCGACGAGTGCATGCGCATATGCAACATGATGATGACGAAGGACGAGCGCATGCGCCCGATGGTGCACGAATACTTCGCACCGGAAGACTATTTCGCCGTACGCAACCGTATGGTGGGAACGGGCCTAGTCGGAGGCAAGTCGTGCGGCATGCTTCTCGCGCGGAAGATCGTTGAGCGCGATTTGCCGGAAGCTCACGCATACATGGAGCCTCACGATTCATTTTATGTGGGCACCGATGTGTTCTATACCTACATCGTCTACAACGACCTGTGGAAGCTGCGGATCAGCCAGCAGAGCGGTGAAGGGTTCATCGAGGCGGCGCCCGAGCTGCAAAAGGGCATCCTTGAAGGCACCTTCCCGCCCGACATCCGCGAGAACTTCATGCGCATCATCGACTACTACGGGCAGGTGCCCATCATCGTGCGTTCGTCGAGTTTTTTGGAGGATGGCTTCGGAAACGCCTTTGCGGGCAAATACGAGTCAGCGTTTTGCCCGAATGTCGGCGATGCCGAAACGCGTTTGGCGCATTTCGAAGATGCAGTGCGTTACGTGTATGCCTCGAGCCTTGACCGCTCAGCGTTGGAGTATCGCGTGCGCAACGGGCTGGACACGCGCGAAGAGCAGATGTCGCTGCTCGTGCAGCGCGTAAGCGGCTCGCATTTGGCGGGCGGTTACTACATGCCCACGGCTGCCGGGGTGGGCTATTCCCATAGCGCCTATTGCTGGATGAGCGACATGGATCCTGCTGCAGGCATGTTGCGCCTGGTCATGGGCTTGGGAACGAAAGCGGTCGACAGGACCGGCACGGATTATCCGCGCATCATCAGCTTGGATCGGCCCACTGTCACCACAGCCAAGACCATTGCAGAGAAGCATCGCTTTTCACAGCGTTATGCGAACCTGATCGATTTGAACGAACCGGCGTTTTCAGAAAAACTCTGCACCGATTTGGCGCCCCTGCTGTCGATGCGCGCATCTGCCGCAGTGATGGAGCATGACCGCGAAGCCGAGGAGACGTTGCGTGGACGTGGTGCGTATCGGCCTGTGCTGTTCGCATCATGCGAAGGCCTTGCGGGCAATCGGGAATTCACGACTCTGATGGGCCGCATCCTGAAGACGCTCGAGGCTGCCTATGGCAATCCGGTCGATATTGAATATACCGTTAACGTGGGTGAAGACGGTTCGTTCATGCTGAATCTGCTGCAATGTCGCCCGCTGCAGTCGTTGTCGGGCAGCAATACGGTTTTGATTCCGACTGAGGGTATTGCCAGTACCGTATTCCATATCAAGGACGCTTCGATGGGAAGCTCGCGTGAAGTGGGCATCGACGAGGTGGTTTACGTCGATCCTGAGGCGTACTACAACTGCCCCTATCGCAAGAAACCGCTGGTTGCAGCTATGGTTGGCGAAGAGAACGCCCGCATCGGCGCCGCTAACGAGTGCGGGTTGCTGCTTGCGCCCGGGCGAATCGGGACATCGTCTCCCGAGTTGGGCGTGCCGGTGAGTTTTGCGGATATCTGCAATTTCGAAGGGCTGTGCGAAGTGGGGTATTCGGGTGCCGGATATGCGCCCGAACTCTCGTACGGCAGCCATATGTTCCAAGATCTTGTAGAGGCAAACATTTTCTATGGCGCGCTGTTCGAGGACGCGCGGACGTTGGATTACGAACCCGAAGCATTGCGGCAGCTGGACTTCCGCGAGGTCGAAAGCGACGACCCCGAACTTCAGGGCATCGTGTTTGCAGCGCACCCCTGTGGAGCCGCATTGAAGCTGTTCCACGATTCGCTTGGAAACGAGACGCTCTGTGCGCTGATGGAATGAACGACTGTGGAGCGAGTTGTCGAGAATCGACCTTGGCAGCCCGTCTCGCGATGCATGGAAAGGAAGTAGCATGACCGATCTCGCGCAGCGCATGATGGCGGCGACATCCAAGCCGCAGATGCAGCCGGCGGTTCTTGTGCTGGAGGACGGCGCGGCGTTTCGCGGCGTAGCATGCGGGGCTGTTGGCGAGGTGCTCGGCGAGGTGTGCTTCAACACGTCGCTTGAGGGATATCTTGAGGTCATTACCGATTCGTCGTATGCAGGACAGATCGTTGCGATGACGTATCCGCAGATCGGAAACTACGGCGTATGCCTTCAAGACACGCAGGCGCCGCATCCGGCGTTGCGGGGACTTGTGGTACGTGACATGTGCTATACCCCATCGAATTGGCGCAACGAGATGACGCTACCCGCTTATCTGAAGCAGGAAGGCGTCGTAGCAATCGAGGGTATCGATACCCGTGCGCTTGTGCAGCACGTGCGTGAACGCGGAGCAATGCGCGCTGTGCTCTCAACCGAGGATTTGGATATAGGACGCCTCGCGGAGAAGGCACGCGAGAGCCAACCGATCGTCGGCATCAACCTGGCGAAGACGGTTTCATGCGAGGAGCCGTATGCGTTCGGTGAGGCAGACCTCGCTGTAGGGCGGTCTTTCGCGCTGTCTTCGACGGCCGCCGAGGCGTCTGCTCGCTACCGCGTTGTCGCATACGACTGCGGCATTAAGCGGTCGATTCTCGAAGGTTTGGTACGAGCTGGATGCGATTTGACAGTTGTTCCATGGAATATGCCGGCTGCCGATGTGCTTGCGATGGCGCCAGACGGCGTGTTTCTTTCAAACGGTCCCGGCGATCCGGATGCGGTATCGGGTACATTTTCGCAGGTGGAGAAGCTGCTCGGGGAAGTACCGATCTTCGGTATCTGCTTAGGCCACCAGATGATCTGCAAGGCTGCAGGCGGACTCATGGAAAAGCTGAAGTTCGGCCATCACGGTGGGAACCAGCCGGTCATGAACCTGCAGACGGGTCGCGTGGAAATTACGGCGCAGAACCATGGTTTCAACCTGGTATTTCCGAGTCTGGGCGATTGCGAAGATGCGCTGATTCCCGTCGCGCATAATGCGCGATACGGCGACATCCGCCTCACCCATGTCAATCTTAACGACGGTACGGCGGAAGGCATTGCGTTTGCCGGTATTCCCGCGTTTTCGGTCCAGTATCACCCCGAGGCTTGCCCAGGTCCGTCGGATTCCCACTACTTGTTCACCGCTTTTACCCGCTTGATGGACGGCCATGCGGATTATCTGGACATCGACATTGCGAAAGACCGGCTGGAAGGCTGGCGGTTCGGATGAGGCGCATTTGCAGCAAAGTGAATCATTGGGGAGACTCCCCAATGATTCACATAAGCCAACAGGGTTAGCTGTGGCGTATCTGCGGTAAACAGAAAGAAGGAAGCAATGCCCAAACGCACCGACATACGCACGATTCTGGTCATCGGGTCGGGGCCTATCGTCATCGGGCAGGCGTGCGAGTTCGACTACTCAGGTGCGCAGGCATGCAAGGTCCTGCGTGAAGAGGGCTATCGCGTTGTGCTCGTCAACAGCAATCCCGCAACGATTATGACCGATCCGGGCCTTGCCGAGCGGACCTACATTGAGCCGATTACGGCGGCGTTCGTGGAAAAGGTGATTGCACACGAGCAGCCCGAGGCGCTGCTGCCCACTCTCGGTGGGCAAACTGCGCTCAATGTGGCCGTTGAGCTGGCTGAATCCGGTGTGCTCGAGCGTTATGGTGTCGAGATGATCGGCTGCAGCTTGGATGCCATCCGCAAGGGTGAAAACCGCAAGCTCTTCAACGAATGTATGGCCGAGCTCGGTATCGAGACGGCGCGATCGGGCTATGCGTATTCGGTCGAGGAGGCACGTGCGATTGCGGGCGAGATCGGTCTTCCCGTCGTGTTGCGCCCGTCGTTCACGCTTGGCGGTGCGGGCGGTGGCATCGCGCATACCGACGATGAGCTTTCGCTGATCGTGTCGCAGGGCCTCGAACTCTCGCCGATCGGCGAGGTGCTGGTGGAGGAGAGCATCGAAGGTTGGAAGGAATTCGAGATGGAGGTCGTGCGCGACCGTGCTGGCAACGGCATCGTTGTGTGCTCGATCGAGAATCTTGATCCTATGGGCGTGCATACGGGCGATTCGATTACCGTTGCACCAGCTCAGACGCTTACAGATATCGAATATCAACGCATGCGCACGGCATCGCTCGCAGTGCTCGAGAAGGTCGGCGTGCAGACCGGTGGCTCCAATGTGCAGTTCGCCGTGAGCCCCGACGATGGGCGCATGGTGATCATCGAGATGAACCCGCGTGTTTCGCGCTCGTCGGCGCTTGCATCCAAGGCGACGGGTTTCCCCATCGCGAAAGTGGCGGCGCGCTTGGCAGTGGGCTACACGCTGCCCGAGATTGCCAACGATATCACGGGAACTACGTCTGCGTGTTTCGAGCCGAGCATCGATTACTGCGTGGTGAAGGCGCCGCGTTTCGCGTTTGAGAAATTCAAGGACTCCGACGATACGCTTTCAACCCGTATGAAAGCGGTCGGCGAGGTAATGGCCATCGGGCGTACGTTCGAAGAGGCGCTCGGCAAGGCGCTGCGTTCGTTGGAGAACGGCCGCGCCGGTCTCGGAGTGGATGGGCACGTGCGCGCTGCCGAGACCAAGGAAGGCTACGGGCCTTTGCTTTCGCGGCCGACGTGCGACCGCATCGTCTATATCGGTTGCGCACTGCGTTGCGGCTGGACGCCGGCGGAAGTGCATGCGGCGACGGGCATCGATCGGTTCTTCCTCGATCGCATGGCCGACATCGTTGCTGTGCAGGAAGCGCTACGTGGTGCGCGCATCGACAGGGTGGATGCCGAAGCGTTCCGCATCGCTAAGCGTTATGGTCTTTCGGATGCACAGATCGCTTTCCTTACGGGCTCGAACGAAATCATCGTGCGCACTCGGCGTAAGGCGCTCGGCGTCGTTCCAGTGTTTCGCGCCGTAGACACCTGTGCAGCCGAGTTCGAAAGCTCAACCGCATATTTCTACAAGACCTACGAAGGTGGGTTGATAGGGTCAGACTCTAGTGGCCAGCAGGCCACCGAAACAAAGAAGGCCCTCATCTTGGGCGCTGGGCCAAACCGCATCGGGCAGGGCATCGAGTTCGACTACTGCTGCGTGCATGCAAGCTATGCACTGCATGAGGCGGGATTCGAGACCATCATGGTCAACTGCAATCCCGAGACGGTCTCGACCGACTATGACACATCTGACAAGTTGTACTTTGAACCGCTTACGTTCGAGGACGTCATGGACATCATCGACGTCGAGCAGCCCGACGGCGTTGTGGCGACGCTTGGCGGACAGACGCCGCTGAAGCTCGCCCGCGCGCTGGAGGAGGCGGGCGTGCCTCTGATGGGAACGGGGGCGGACGCTATCGACCTTGCAGAGGATCGCGATCGTTTCGCCGGGGTGCTCGATGGGTTGGGAATCGCCTATCCTCCGGCAGGCGATGCTACCACGCTCGACGAAGCTGTGCGGGTCGCTGGGCGGATTGGATTCCCGCTGCTCGTGCGCCCGAGCTATGTACTCGGCGGGCGTGGTATGGCCATCGTGTACGATGCGCAGCAGCTGCGCCGTTACATGGCCGAAGCCGCAAAAATATCACCCGATCATCCGGTGTACTTGGACAAATTCCTTGAGGCAGCAGTGGAAGTCGACCTTGATTGCGTCTGCGACGGCGACGACGTTTACATCGGCGGCATTCTGGAGCACATCGAAGAAGCCGGCATCCACTCGGGCGACTCAGCGTGTTGCATTCCGCCGTTCTCCTTGTCGGATGCACTTATCGCCCAGTTGCGCGACATCGCGTGGCGCCTTGCGTTGAGCCTCGGCGTGCACGGGCTGCTGAATATCCAGTTTGCGATCAAAGATCAGACGATTTATGTCATTGAGGCTAATCCGCGTGCGAGCCGCACGGTGCCGTTTGTGTCGAAAGCCACGGGTGTGCCCTTGGCGAAGGTGGCTGCACGCGTGATGGCGGGCGAGCAGCTCTCAGATCTGCATCTTCCGCCCGACGATCGCGAGTTGGGCTATTGCGCCGTGAAAGAAGCCGTCATGCCGTTCGGCCGCTTTCCGGGATCCGATGTCGTGCTGGGGCCGGAGATGAAGTCGACGGGCGAGGTCATGGGCATTGCGTCTACGTTTCCAGCAGCGTATGCCAAGACCCAGCTGGCGATATCCTACGAGTTACCGCGTTCGGGTGGCGTGTTCATCAGCGTCGCCGACCGCGATAAGCGTGCCGTTGCGGCCATTGCGCGCGATTTCGCTCGGCTCGGGTTCGACGTGATCAGCACCGGAGGGACGGCCAAGACGCTCACCGCGTCGGGTGTCCACTGCCGTCGTGCAAACAAAGTGAGTGAGGGGCATCCCAACATCGCCGACATGATTGCAGATGGCGAGGTCAAGCTTATGATCAATACGCCGCACGGCCATGCCGCCCGCGGTGATGGTGCCCATCTGCGACTTGCCGCCGTACGCCATGGTGTCACCTATGCAACCACCATAGCCGCTGCTCAAGCGCTTGCAGCAGCCATGGAAGTCGTCCATGACGAAGGCCTCGGCGTTGTAGCTCTGCAGGATTTGCCTGGAACTGAATGAACAGGCGGGGCAGAGTGAACCATTGGGGTCAGACCCCACCGACTCATAGTGAGTCACCAGGACCAGACCCCAGTGACTCACAGACCCCACCAACTCATCCCATATGCGGGATGGGCACAGGATAGTCTCCGCTGA
>CAYOBD010000101.1:0-7736 GCA_964402005.1 uncultured Eggerthellaceae bacterium | reverse complement strand
CCTGTTCTGTATTTGCGTACGGCGGTGTTGCCCGCGCGAAGGGCAATGGCAAAATCCGAGGTGGCAATTACCATCATGAGCAGTACAACAGGCAAGAGCTGCATGCCGAACATCGTGAAACCATACCAGTCGTTCGTGAGCGGCCGTACGCCCACCCCGTTGATGAGGATGTTGCCGACATAGAAGACGCCGTAAAGCACAACGGGCGCAACGCCGAACAGCGACTCTTTGAACGAGAGGTCGCGCTGTATGTCGAAGAACACGAATTCCGCGATGCCAAGTACGGGCAATACAAGATGAAGCCATAGGTTCACGCCCGCAAACATGGCCGCATATCCCATGGTCGGACCAAGGAACAGCAGCACGGTCATCAGCGTTACCGTTACCGCGACGGTCGCGGCGAACTTCAACCGATGCGCCCACTGCGGCACCAAGTGCCCACCGCGCAGATAGCGCACCATATACACGGCGTAAACCAAAGATGCGGCACCAAGAAGCAAGTTCGAGAGCACTGTGAAATACTTCAAGCTGATAAGCCCCGTTGCCGTCAAGGCATCGACGCCCCGCGAAGAAGCCATCATGAGCCATACGATAGGTTCGGCAATGGCGATAGCCACGTCGAAGACGAGCGCAATGCGCGCTGTGCTGCTGTATGCGTGCTTCATATCGTCCATTGGCATCACTCGCAAACCGCCACGATGCTGCACTTGGAGGGCACCGCGATAGCATATTGGCTCCACTCGTTTGATAGGACCCTTGAACTTTACTGCTATTTACGCAAATATCCTCGACGATTTCTATGAGATCCCGCTGACACCTCTGTCCAACTCGAAATCCTAGCGCATCCGTAGGTCTGCTAAACTGGATTTGCGGAAGAAGATAATCTCGATGAAAAAGCTACTTCACGCGCCATAATCTGTTCGTGTGGCAAAGAACGTCCGGTATGTGGCCTGCGATTCATAATCGCATCAGGAGAGCCGAAACAACATGGACCGATCGAACATTAAGACGCTGTCGCTTACCTGCCCTTCCTGCGGAGGGAAGATGGAGTTATCCGTAGACGAGGAAAAGGCAGCTTGCCCCTACTGCGGGCACGAGATGCTCATCGAAAAGGAAGAGCCCGCACAGCAGGAATACGATCGACGCATGGCGCGGGCCCGCGCCGACGAGGACATCAAGGACCTGCAGAGAAGCAGGCAACGCAAACGCCGCCTCAAGGGCTGGCTCATCGCCCTTTGCGTAGTCGCTGGACTCTGCTTGATCGGCGTGCTCATTCCCGATTCTCCGATGCACGAACTCGCCTTCCCCCGTACCGCCGATCCGTTCTCGGCCGTGAACGTTAAGTTTTCCGGCATGTCCGGTGAAGGCAAAGCAGAGCTGCAGATCTCTGATCGGGCTGCCGCAGAATATGACGGCGAAGCGCGGTTCGAGATCGCTCCGAAGACCGGCCTGAAAAACGGCGATACCGTCACGGTTAAAGCAAAGGCTCCTGTCGGCTGGCGCTTTGAACCTTCTGAAAAGCAGTTCACGGTTACGGGACTCACAGAATGGGTGCTTGGCACCGATCAGCTGACCGGGGACAATCTTTCCGCCATACACGCCAACACCGAACGCCTTATCCAGGAAGACTGGGAGGATATCGTTTCCTCATCGCTTGCCCAGGATATGACTTGCACTCCTTACCGGATGTACCTGTTCGTTTCGGACGAGAACGATACGTATCAGCACAATGTGCTCTACGACACGTACGAAGTAAACGTTACGCGGGAAGACGGATCGGTCCTTACCAGTTACGAAGCCTGTCGCTACGCAGACTTAAAGATTCCTTCGGATGGTGTGCTGACGGCTGACTATGGAAGCTTGCAGGGCTTTAACCTCGGATACAGCTATGGGTTTTCTTATTCCCAAGCGTTTTCCGGCTGGACCGACTCAGCCGAAATGGAGGCGGATCTTCGCCACGCACGGGACGGATACCACTTGGTTGACTAATCAATTTGCGCGGATGCGTCCACCTGCCTCGCTTCCGCATGCCGGGCTTTTGCCATTCGATTCGCATCAGCGCTGTTGCGTTTCTTGGCGGTGCCTTCCACATGAGGGGGTTTCTTAGCAGCGTCATCTGCGTGAGAAGGTTTCTTTGCGGCATGTGCCGGCGATGCAGCTTTACCGCCTTCGGGCGACGAGGAATCCGCCGCCTAACCTTCCACTCCCTCACGACGGCGCTGGCGCATGTTGGCTGCAACCAAGTTCAACATCACGCCGCACGCTGCTATCAGCAATAAATACACTTTCCCGGCAACGCTCGCGTAAATCGACATAAACGCACCTAAAAACGGCAGGTGCATCTCAACGCGCCCTAACACGTTGTCATAGGGAACGGGCGAGAAATCCTCGACGTTGTTCGCATCGCCTTTGGTAACCATCTCACCCATCGACGTACGGTTCGTCGTCACACGATGGATTACCACACCTGATTCGCTTTGGTATGCAATTACGTCACCGATCTGAATCGTTGGAGGATCAACTTGCTTCACGTACACGACGCTGCCGACGGGTATCTCAGGCTCCATGCTGCCGCTGACCACGTCGTAAACCTGGTATCCCACTAGCCAGGGAACCGTTATCGGTATACACAGCGCAATAACGATGACTATCAACAGCGTTCCCAGCACATTGCAAAGGGTGGGAAGAACGCTCCCGCCCCCGCTTTGCGTCTTGAGGCTATCTGTCCTGCCTTCTTCGGGCATCTTTCCGCTATCTCTTCTTTCGATCGAACATTACTGCCAGCATCGATAGTGCTTACGCCGAACGTCCGGGTCCTTTTGTCGTCTTCGCTAGCCAAGGCAGTCAACTTTTTCATCTTCGGTCGTGCTATTCCCCCGCCCAAACATCGCCAATAACATGGGGAAATGGTTTTCACATTTACATATTATGTTGGTACAAATATAGCTCAAATTCAGTGTTTTAAATGCTTGGCGTGATTGATTGCGATTCGAAACCATTTGTCCGTTCCATTTGAAACAATTCTTCGTCGAATCGTCTTTTATTCAATTAAGCTGGATAAACCAAGCAAGAGGGGCAGCTCTCCCATCCCATTGAAGAGAAGCATCTGCCTCTTGCGGCATCTGCCAATCCCACTTAGAAGGAAGGACCGCCCCCTACCTCGCTGCTAGCGTAGGTGAATCATTGGGGAGACTCCCCTTTGATTCACCTACTCGACGATGCTGGCAACCTTGCGAGCCGCTGCGGTGATGGACAGATCGTCCACGTTAACCGTTATCTCGGCATATTTCTCGTACAGCGGCTTGCGCTCATCGAACAGTTCGCGCAGGCTCATGCCGACGCCGCCTTTCAGCACGACGCCGCGCTCTTGCAAGTCGCCCAGACGAGCAAGCAGCGATTCGTACGAGATCTGCAGATACACGATCGTGCCGATCTCACCCAGATGGCGCATCGCCTCGTCGGAATAGACCGCGCTGCCACCGGTTGCAATCACGCAATTGTGCGCCTCGATGCCGCTGAGCACCTGGCCCTCGATTTCGATGAAGCCATCGGGACCCTTTTCGTCAATGATCTTCTGCAGCGTTTTGTCGCATTGGTCCTGAATCAGCAGGTCGGCATCGATGAAACTTTTCTTCACGATCTTCGCGAGCACAACGCCGAGCGTCGATTTGCCCGCGCCTGGCATGCCTATTAGCACAATGTTTTCTTTAATAGCTGCCATCAGGATCTCCTTCTAGGCGGTGTTTATTTTCCGGAAAGCCAACGGACCCTGCTCAAACAAGGGTCCGTCGCTGAAACTCATCGATGAAACTGGCGGAGGCGGTAGGATTCGAACCCACGGAACCTTGCGGCTCAACAGTTTTCAAGACTGCCGCCTTCAACCACTCGGCCACGCCTCCGCATCACGATTGCATCGCGAGGGGAAAGTATACCCCATCTGCGGCGCATCGAGGAGACAGAAGCGCTTGGCCCACCATGTCCTTCATTTATAATGACCATCATGAACGACGAAGACTACATGCGGATGGCCATCGAAGAAGCCCAACGTGCTGGCGCTGCAGGCGAAGTGCCCATCGGCGCCGTTGTAGTCTATGAGCCGATTGACCCGGCGACGCGACGCGCCACTGCCGAGCCGCGCGTCATTGCTCGCACGGGCAACACGCGCGAGCAATCGCACGACCCTTCTGCGCATGCGGAGTTTTCTGCCCTGCTTCAGGCAGCACACGAACTCGACGCATGGCGCCTCACCGATTGCACTGTGTACGTCACGCTGGAACCATGCATCATGTGCGCGGGCCTGATGCACCAAGCGCGCATCCGCCGTTGCGTCTACGGTGCCGCCGATCCCAAAGCCGGTGCGCTGGGATCGCTGTATCGCATCAACGAGGATGAGCGGTTGAACCACGCGTTCGAAGTCACCCCGGGCGTGTTGCAGCAGGAATGCGCAGAGATGCTGCGTGCGTTCTTTGCAGAAAGAAGGCGCCGATGAACGGGCAATTGCAGATAGATGCCGCCGCTCTGCAGGAGCGCGATAGGTTCACAGGCGCGGGCTGGCTGAAAGTGATTGCGCCTGCCAAGGTGAATCTGCGCCTTGCCATCGGAGCACGCCGAGACGACGGCTATCACGACGCAGTCAGCATCATGCATGCACTCGCGCTGCACGACACCGTGTTCCTGCGCATTGCGCCTAGCGATTCCGGCGACGAAAACGGCGTCTCCATTACGATGATCGGCTGCGGAGACGTCGAAGCACCCGAAGTGGCCCCCGAGAAGAACATCGCTGTGCGGGCCGCGCATGCGCTGCGGGAAGCGCTAGGGGATCGTGTTCCTGCCGGAACCCAACGCAGCGTGCAAATTCGCATCGAGAAAAACATCCCTGCGCAAGCCGGGCTTGGCGGCGGCTCGACTGATGCAGCAGCCGTCTTGACTGGGCTCGCACGACTCTGGGGCATCAACCCCGATGATGACGATGTCGTGCACGTTGCGCGCTCACTCGGTGCCGATGTGGCGTTCTTCTTAAGGGGAGGCTGCGCCTATCTGGACGGCGTCGGCGACCATTTCGACCACGCGCTCAAGCCGCGCCGCGACAGCGTGGTGCTGGTCAAACCGGAGGGGGGCGTATCGACCGCCGCCGCCTATACAACGTTCGATAACGATCCGGCGCCCATCGATGCCAAGGCGGCCGCTCGCGCCCACGATGCGCACGATGCGGCCGAAATCGAGCTGTTCAACAATCTGGCACCAGCCGCCGAGACGCTTATGCCTGAGCTTGCACAAATCCGCACCTGGCTCGCAGAGCAGCCAGGCGTTTCCGGCGCATTGCTCTGCGGCAGCGGGTCGACGACGTTCGCCGTCTGCGATTCCTTCGACACCGCCTGCCGCATTACCGCTGAAGCACGGACGCAGGGCCTTTGGGCGCGAACCACCGCTTTCAGCCCCATCGGCGCCGCGATATGCTAGCATACGGCTCATGATTAGGCTTTATCGCATATTGCCCTTGATAATTATCCTGGCAGTCGTCGCTGTCGTGGTGTATTTCGTACTGTCGTGGCGCTCGTCGCCGACAAGGGCGAAAGAGATAATGATCCGCGTCTTCACATGGATCACGATTGTTATTTCGGCATTCTTCGGCATAGTTACGTTGTATGCCGTTTTCGAGCAGAACGTCCCCGTCATCGAGCTTGCGGGCAGCTGCCTGGCAGTCGGTTTGATCGGTTTGCTCATCACGCGCATCTGCAACTATCTATTCCGCAAACATCATGCCAACTTCCGCGTTGTCGCAGGTAAAGCGACTATCGTGAACGAGAGCATCGGAGCGAAATTCTCCGCCGCCTTCCGCAAAGCATTCGGCCAAGCTCTGAAGGAAACGTTCACGAAAGATGGTAAGAAATAGCGGCTTGCCCTGTTTGACCATCGCAGGTAGTTCAGGTATTATGCTGCTTTGCACATGGAGGAGTGACCGAGAGGCCGAAGGTGCTCGCCTGCTAAGTGAGTAACGCCCACAAGGCGTTCTAGGGTTCGAATCCCTACTCCTCCGCCAGCATACAAGCAGGGCCCCAGCAATGGGGCCCTTTGCTTTGCGAAATGTGAAATTAAGGCGACCTTAATTTCACATTGCGCGGGGGATTCGGCCTCCGCTTTTTTATCGTTCGGCAATCGGCAGATAATGACGGGTATCCACGAACGTCGCCTTGTACGCCGGACGGATGATGCGCCTGCCTGCGACGATTTCCTCGAAGCGGTGTGCCGCCCAACCCGCCATGCGTGCGCAAGCGAACAACGGCGTGAACAGATCCTCCGGGATTCCCAGCATCGCATAGACAAAGCCGGAATACATATCCACGTTTGCGCACACGTCCTTGCTCGTGCCCTTCACGTCGCGCAGGATATCCGGCGCAATCCGCTCAATGCTCTCCAGCAAGTTCAGCTCGGCCTCGAATTCGGTTCCTTTGGCAAGGCGCTCCGCAAAACGCTTGCACACCACAGCGCGCGGATCGGACTTCGTATAGACGGCGTGCCCCATGCCATAGATCAGGCCCGTCTTGTCGTAGGCCTCCTTCTTCACGACGCGCGTCAGATAGGCGGCCACTTCGTCGTCGTTTTCCCAGTTTGCGATTTGCTCTTTTGCCTCGGCCTGCATCGCGCGCACTTTATGGTTGGCGCCACCGTGACGATAGCCTTTCAACGATCCGATTGCCGCCGCATATGTCGAATAAGGATCGGTATCGGACGACGACAGGACGCGCGCTGTGAACGTCGAGTTATTACCGCCGCCATGCTCGGCATGCAGGCACAGCATGATATCGAGCATGCGCGCCTCTTCGGGCGTGTACGAACGGTCAAGGCGCAGCATGGACAAAAACGTCTCGGCAGTTGACTCGCCGGGAATGAACGGATGGATGACCATCGACTCGCGCTCGAAATGGTTGCGTTTCGCGTAATACGCGAGTACGGCAATGCGCGGCAAGCGAGAGATGAGCGATATGGCCGTGTGAATCTCGTGCGCAGGTTCGCGGCTTTCCGCCTGCTCGTCATGCGCGTATAGCTGCAAGATGGAGCGCGCAAGCAGATTCATGATGTCCGGCGACGTATCATGCATGATCATCGAGGCGGTAAAGCCTTCCGGCAGATCGCGCTGCTCATCGATGACCTCAATAAACTCATCGAGCTGCTCTTGGGTTGGCAGCTCGCCCAGCAGGAGCAGGTAGGCGATTTCTTCATACCTGAAACGACGATTTTCGACGTCATCGCCCAGCAGATCGTACAACTCGTAGCCACGGTAGAGCAGCGAACCTTCGTCGGCGCGCTTGACGCCGTCAGAAAGCACATAGCCATGCACGTTGGAAATGTTGGTCACGCCCGCAAGCACGCCCGATCCATCAGCATTGCGCAGGCCGCGTTTTACGTCGAATTGCCCGAACAGCGACTGGTCGATGCTGTTGATCGAATTGAAACGCTCGTATAGCGCAAACTTCGTTTCTTTGTCCATCTTGCTTCCTCCTGCGTTCCGCAGCTCGAGCATGCATATCGCTACTCAGCTGTTGGCTGTCGAATGGTCAGTATGCTACCACACTCCTCGCTGGTCACAGCCACAGCCTGGTGAGCGGGAATTATGAAGACGAAATTGCCATCGTTGACGGCAATCGGGCATATGGGTACAATACCGTTTGCTGTTTTGAGACGCGCCCTTACCTCAGCTGGATAGAGGACCTGACTACGAATCAGGGCGTCGTAGG
>CAYOBD010000100.1:0-7764 GCA_964402005.1 uncultured Eggerthellaceae bacterium | reverse complement strand
ACGGTGGGTAAGGTCGATTACGATCGCGAGCAGCGTTTCTATACGATCATCGACGAGCTGCTGTGCGGCGGAGAACATCCGCTGTTTACGCATAGCAGCGCCTGGACCTACAACCGCTTCGACTACGAAAGCGGATCAGGTGGCGGCGCGCCGGCTTCCAACCCGTCGGCGGGCTCCGGCATGATCGACGAGTACGTGGTCAAGTACGAGGAATATCCCGCTATCGGCAGCGGCGGTATCACGTATCTGGGCAACAGCCTGTATGTGAACACGTTCAGCCTGCGCGAATACGGAGAAGCTATCAAGTCCGGCCGCATGTCCATCATGGGGCGCACCGATTTCAACCTGCACGATCGCATGCGCTATCGTTTCCTGATGCAGCTGTTCGGCTTGCGCCTGGACAAACTCGAGTTCGAGCGGGATTTCGGCATGACGGTGGAGAACGGCCTGCCGTTCGAGATGGCGTTCATGAAGCTGGCCGGCGCATTCGCCACCGACACCCCCGAGGAGCTGACGCTTACGCCGAAGGGACGCTACTTAGTGGTTGCGATGATGCGCCAATTCTTCATCGGCGTGAACAACCTGCGCGACCAAGCGCGAGCCGCTCTGCCTGCGGGAGAACGCGAGCTTCTGTTTTAGCTTCGCCTTTCCGTCAAGGTTTTGGGTGTTTGTGATACCGAAGTGTCCATATTGTGACGCATCTGGCTGGTTTTACCCCCTGTGCGAGAATACGGTGCTGTGTGGTGCCCTGGATGCCGAGCGGCATCCGGCAATCTGCGTCTTTGAGGAGCGTTGAAAATGACGAATGTGAAACTTGCGAAAGCGCTCGCATCATTTGGAATCGTAGCAGCCTGCGCAGGCGGCTTGGTTGCATGCGCCAACAGCGACGGCACGAGCGGGGTGGCTGCAACGGTCACCATCGCCGCATCAGCGGAGGCAGCTGCCGATACGTCTACCTCTGTCGAGGTCAAGGCCGCAGAGGGCGCTGTGGTGGAGATTCCCGAGTCCGAAGTGACGGACCAGATCGAAAGCATGCGCGAACAGGTCGTTTCGTATTATCTGCAAATGGATGAGACCCTGTCTGCCGATGATGCCTGGGGTCAGTATCTGGTTTCGGTCGGCATGACGCCGGAAAGCCTGCGCGAGCAGGTTATCGATTCCCTCGTGGAGAGCGCTCTCGTGAAGAACGGCGCAGAGAGCATGGGCGTGGTCGTTGAGGAATCCGAAATTGACTCCTATGTGCAGGAGATGAGCTCCCAGTACGGTTCTGAAGAGGAGTGGAAAGAAATCCTCACGGAAGCCGGCTTCACCGAGGAGTCCTATCGTGACACCATCCGCACCGCGTTGATCAACCAAGGCCTGCAAGAGGTTTTCAGCGAGACGGCGAAAGCCGATGACGCTTCTGTGCTTGAGCTCGCACAGTCCTATGCGACGTTCTACGATGGTGCTAAGCGCTCGTCCCATATCCTGTTCAAGGTCGAGGACACGAGCGATGAGGCCGCGATGGAAGAGGCGCGCGCGAAGGCGCAGGAGGTTCTCGATCGCATCAATAGCGGCGAGCTTGATTTTGCCGACGCGGCGCGCGAATACTCGGATGACTCGTCTGCTGCAAATGGCGGCGATGTTGGCTGGAACCGCTCGAGCAACTTCGTAACCGCATACGCCGATGCGCTTGACGGCCTTGAGCTCGGGCAGGTGAGCGGTTTGGTGGAAACTGAATACGGCATTCATATCATCAAGTGCACCGAGGTGTTCGTTGCACCTGAGGAAGTGACCAGCCTGGATCAGATTCCCGAGTCGTTCCGCCAGGAGATTGAGAGCTCGGCCAGCTCGAACGCAGTCAGCACTGCGTATCAGGATTGGATCGAGCAAATGCGCGCAGCTGCCGAGATCGTGATCAATCCGATTCCGGCGAATGTCCCTTACAACATCGATTTGACGCCATATCAGGTTGCCGAAGAGACGAGCGCTGCGGTTGAAGATACGAGTGCACCGATCGAGGACACCAGCGCACCAGTTGAGGACACAAGCGCTCCAATCGAGGACACAAGCGCGCCGATTGAGGAGACCAGCGCGGATGTCGAGACCGCTGCCGATACGGAAGCGGACGCCTCCGAGAACGCAGCATAAAAGCATCGTCCTCAGAGCAGGTTTTAAATGGACCGGCGACCATTAGGGTCGTCGGTCTTTTTTCGCAACCGTTTTGTTGAGTCGAGAGCGATTCGGGTGCCAGGCGGCCGGACCCATCGGTTCGTCCTAGCCACGTCTTCGAGATCCAATGCGTTTGAGGCGGGTTTTCCCCGAGTAAGCCTCGCAGTATAACGGCTTGTCCGAAATAGCTACAATATAAGCAAGAACGTGCGATGGTCGGGTGGGGTCGTCGCATTATCATGGCAGTGTTGGCAATTGGAAAGGAAGGTCGTATGAACGTTCGCGAAAATGCATTGGCAATCTACAACGGCGAGCAGCCGGACTACTACTTCGATTTCATGGATTCGCTTGCGCTTGTGCCCGATCCCATGATGATGGCGGATGTGTGCCCGAAGGATGGTCTGGAGCATAAGGACACCTGGGGCGTCACCAAGATCTTCCCGGAAGGAGCTCCTGGTGCGCATCCTCACATCACCGAGGAGAACAAGGTGCTCAAGGACATCCTCGATTGGCGCGAAGTCGTCAAGGCGCCGCCAGTGAAGGATCTGGACTGGTCGGTTACTAAAAAGGTTGCCGATGGCGTGAACCGCAACGAGATGTTCCTCGGCTATTTCTGCCCGACGGGCCTGTTCGAGCGCTCGCACTTCCTGATGGGCATGGAGGATGCGTTCTGTGCGTACCTCGAGGAGCCCGAAGAGATGTTCGACATGCTGACGATGATCAAGAACTACAAGCTCGACTGCATCAACGAGGCCGCCAAGCAAATCCATCCCGACGTTATCTTCTACCATGATGACTGGGCCTCGAAGACGAACCTGTTCCTTCCGCCGGACGTGTGGCGCGAGATCATCAAGCCGCTGCAGACCGAGATCGCTGACTGCATCCATGAGTGCGGCATGATTTACGTGCACCATTCCGACTGCTACTGCGCACCCATCGTGGAGGACATGGTCGAGCTCGGCATCGACATCTGGCAAGGCGTCATCCCGCAGAACCCGATCCCCGAGATTCAGGAGCGCACGCGCGAGAACTGCTCGCATCAGCTGCGCATGATCGGTGGCATCGATGGTTCGGCGCTTGACATCGAGCACATCACCGAGGAAGAAATCCGCGCCGCCGTGCGCGAGTCCCTCGATCGTTGCCTGCCGGGCGGTTACTTCTATCCCGCTATCCCGAACGGCCAGTGCTTCCGCGAGTGGAATGACGGTATCGTGAAGGACGAGATGAAGCGCTACGGTCGCCAGTGGGCCGCCGAGCACCCGATCGGCGATGTGGTCATCGACACGACCGGCATGGACTTCAGCAAGGCGCCCGAGATCGCCAACCAGAAGCCGTCTGACTTCTTCGGCAATCTGCAGGATGAGGCTGAGGCTGCCAGGGAATAAACGCAAGCGAAGCGTTTGCGTTCGGAACGGATGGGTTAATCCCATCCGTTCTTTTAAATATAGGCATACAATAGGGTTTACGTCGAGAAAGGGGGAGCCATATGGCAAAGATAGTGGTAGTGAAGGGAAGCTCACGCAAAGGCGGGAACAGCAATTCCATGGCGGATGCATTCATTGCGGCAGCTAAAGAAGCTGGGCACGACGTGGTGGAATGCAACGCCGCGAATATGAAGCTTAACGGGTGCCATGGGTGCATGACCTGCTATAAGACGGGCAAGGCATGTTCGTTCGACGATGACTTCAATACGATTGCCGACGACCTGCTTGCAGCCGACGGCTGGGTGTTCTCGTTCCCGGTCTATTGGTACTCGATTCCCGGTCAGACCAAGTGCATCCTTGATAACCTGTTCTCGTTTGCCGTGGGCGGTAAGGATGTCAAGGGCAAGAAGATCGGCATCATCTCGTGCTGCGAAGAGGACGACATGACGGTGTTCGATCATGCGGCAGGTCCCTTCGATCGTGCCGCAGCGCTTATGGGCTGGGAAATCGTGGGCAAGGTGCTCATCCCTGCCGTGAATGGCGTTGGCGACATCCAGAAAACCGACGGCTGCGCTCAGGCTGCCGAACTCGCTAAGAAATTCTAATCGTTGACCAGCGGTCGAACGACAGGAGATGCCGCCCATTCGAGGGCGGCATCTTTGCTGCGCGGCACGTCTACGAAGACAGCGTCGTGCAATTATGGCTACCCCGTTCGCGTGGGCGTCTTTCACATACAATGTTGGTCATCAATAAAAAGAACCAGAACGGGCAGTATTGCGAAGGAAAGGATGTCGATATGAGGCAATCGCTGCTGGAAAGATGTGAAGCTCAAATTCACAACGAGGCGGTTCTGCGCAAAGCGGATCGATTCGAATTCGAGCAGCTCATCAAGTTCGGGGCGTTCATGCATGCGAGCGCCGAACGCGAGTCCGATCCAAGGCGCATCAAGGCATGCAAGCTCGTTTTGCAGGAGAAGGCGCTTGCCTTTGCGCGTTTCCGCGAACCGCTCAAATACGTTCTCCAGACAAAAATGGCTCTTTCGGACGATCCGATTGTCTTCATCGAAGATGTTCTGGACGTGTATGAGCAACTGAGGGAAGGCCGCATGCAGCCAGGCGAGGTGCTTGCCATGGCGGCGACAGCCATCGTAGAGAATTGCCCAGCGGACCGGCGTGACGCCGTTGTGGAGAAGGCAATTGCAGAGTACGAGAAGGCGGCAGAGTTGCGCAGCCTTCTTGGCGACGGCCCTGATGTGCTGCTCGTTATCCTTATGGTCATGGCGGGCAAAGAAGCCGATCAAGCGGCAGGCGAGATCAGGGATCTGCTCCAGGAGATGAAAGAGAAGTATCGGCTCGACTCCAATGCCGCCCGCTATATCGCCATGGTACTTGTTCTTTCCGATAACCCTGTCGACAACAAGGTCGCAGACCTCTTCCGTCTATTCGATGCATGCGACAAGACGGGTCATGCGACTTCCGCGGACAATCTCATGGTGGTCTATACGATATTCGCAGATTCAAAGTACGATTTTGGCGAGCTTGTAACTGCGATCTGCGAAGTCGATGAGTGGCTTAAAAAGAAAAAAGGTTACGGATCCTTCGGCATAGGCGGGCATGGGCGAAGCCTCTTTGCTGCTTTGCTGGCGTTTGAGGATATGGACGTCGATTGCACCGTTGTCGCTCCTGGTGGGGCGAGCGCGATGGCCGACGTTCCCGATGAGGCGAGCGCGATGGTCGATGTGCTTGTTAAACGGCCAGTGCCGATACTAACGATGCTCATCCTCGTATTCGTTATCGCGAGCAAAGCCCGCTAGGGAGCAGTAAGCATATAGAAGCAGCCTCGTTGCTTACGCGATTTTTACAAAATGATAGGGAATCAGTGGGAGCTTTGTTCGAACGACATGCGGAGCGCGCGCGATTCGTAGTACCCTGTTCTCGTTTAAGGGGCGCAGGTTTTCCGAAACGATGAGGAAGGAATTCAGACCATGGACATGAAGCAATGGGTTGCGGATCAGATTGCAGCGCCGAGGAAGAAGGCATTGCCGGTTCTTACCTTCCCGGCGGCGCAGAAGATGGGCATCACCACCAAGGAGCTCATCTATTCGCCCGAATATCAGGCCGAAGCGATGATGTACATCCATGACCACACGGACATGGCCGCAGTGCTCGCGTTCATGGATCTGTCGGTCGAGGCCGAAATGTTCGGCAGCGACATTCGCTATAGCGACGACGAGGTGCCTACGGTTGTCGGCTCGATCATCGACGAGGACAGCGATCCCGACGAGCTGAATGTACCCAATCCGCACGACGGGCGCACGGGCGTGTGCATCGAGGGCGTGCGCCGCATCTGCGAGATGGTAGATGACAAGCCGGTCATCGCCGGCAACATCGGTCCGTTCTCGCTGGCCGGCCGCTTGATGGACGTGAACGAGATCATGTACCTGTGCTACGACGAGCCCGAACTCGTGCATGCCGTGCTCGACAAGGTCACCGATTTCATCATCGAATACACGAAGGCACTCAAAGAGGCCGGCGCCGACGGCGTCAT
Organism: uncultured Eggerthellaceae bacterium; assembly: GCA_964402005.1. Lineage (GTDB taxonomy): Bacteria > Actinomycetota > Coriobacteriia > Coriobacteriales > Eggerthellaceae > CAYOBD01. The sequence continues at coordinate 1,642 of CAYOBD010000100.1, read as the reverse complement.
GATGGCCGAGCCGCTGGCGGGCCTGCTTTCGCCCGACCTGACCGAAGAATTCTCCAATCCGTATGTGAAGCGCATCGTCGACGAGACGCAGGATGACGAGTTCATCGTGATCGTTCATAACTGCGGTGCTGCTGTTCTGCACACGATCGACAGCATCGTTGAAACGGGTGCCGCTGGCTTCCATCTGGGCAATGCCGTCGATATGGAAGTGATGATGCCGCATATCCCGGCCGATGTGCTGTGCTTCGGCAATGTCGACCCGGCCGCGCAATTCCGTCATGGCACGCCCGACAGCGTTTATGCCGCCTCGATCGATCTGCTTGAGCGTTGCGCGAAGTTCCCGAACTTCATCCTGTCGAGCGGTTGCGATATCCCGCAGCTTTCGCCGTGGGAGAACATCGATGCCTTCTTCAAGGCCGTCGATGACTTCTATGCTCAGACCATCGACGCCGAGGCTGCTGCGACGCCGGCGCCGACCGTTGTGACGGGCGTCGAGGGCATGACGTCTTGCGAGCGTTTCTACGCAGCCATCGAGCACAAGCCGGTCGATCGTATGCCGGTGTACTCCATGGTGGCCGGTACGAACCGCGTGTTCACGGGTGCGGATATGGTCAAATGGTCGCATGACGCCGAAACGTGCGCACGCAGCTACATCGAGTTCGCGAAGCTCGTTCCCGAGCAAGATATGATCATCGCCGCCATCGATTTCAGCGTCGAAGCCGAGGCGTGGGGGCAGAAGTTCATCTACACGGGCAACAATCCTGGTCTGCCGGATACGTCGCAGATGCTGATCAAGTCAGCTGACGATTACGGCGTAATCGAAACGGTGGATGCTTCGAGCGCTGAGCGCATGTTGATGATGGTCGATGTGTGCAAGCGTCTGGTCGCTGAGTTCAAGGGCCAAAAGCCCATCTTCGCCTACGTGCTCGGCCCGCTGTCGGTGCTCTCCGAGATGCGCGGACAGACTCTGATCAAGCGTGACTTCGCGAAGCATTCCGACGAGATCCGTGTTGCGGTCGAAAAGGTCGAGAAGACGCTCGCGCAGTTCACGGACATGCTGATGGAGACCGGCATCGATGGCATCTTCTGGGATGCGTACTTCGCTGGCGGCCGTGGCATGACGCGCGAGATTTGGCGCGAGGTCGAATTCGACAGCTTCGCACGCCTGTGCGAGGGCGTGCGCGCCAAGGGCGGCATCAACCTGATTCACACGTGCCAGTCCAACTCGTTCTTCGATCTGATCATCGAGGCTTGCAAGCCCGAGGTCATCTCGTTCTTCCAGCCGGCTTATGGCTGCGAGACGTTGGCCGAGACCAAGGAGAAGTACGGCGACCAGGTGACGCTGATGGGCGCCGTCACGCCGTTCAACTCGGTGTTCGGCACCGACCTCGAATGGGACGAGGAATGCATGGATTCGATCGATCAGCTGGCGGGCGATACCGGCTTCATCCTGTCGCCTGGCTGCTGGTACCCGGCGAACGCCTCGTTCGGCCGCGCCAAGCGTATGGTCGACATCGCAGTTGCCAGCCAGAAGTACCGCTAAGCGCTGCGTAGCGGCAGCTTGCCGTGCGGATGCTCTTTATGCGTCTGCAGCTCGAGCTGAAAACTGAGTGGGAAGCGCCCCATCCGGGGCGCTTCCCAC
>CAYOBD010000099.1:0-7767 GCA_964402005.1 uncultured Eggerthellaceae bacterium | reverse complement strand
GCAGAGCGCGAGCGTGGCGGAGCGTACGCTTCACTGCACGATTTCGTCAATCGCCTTGATGCAAAGTGCTACAACAAGAAGACGCTTGAGGCGCTGATCAAGGGCGGTGCCTTCGATTCGACCGGGTACACGCGGCGTCAGCTCATGAACTTCGTCGAGGCTACACCATTGCTCGAAGGGGCATCGCGGCGTCAGCGAGACCGCGATGCTGGGCAGGTGAGCATGTTCGACATGTTCGCAGATCAAGAGGACTCCGGGTTCGACGAGGTTGTTCCCGAGCCCGACGGCATCGAGTGGCCGAAGAAACAGAAATTGGCTTTCGAAAAGGAAATCATGGGCATCTATGTGTCCGAGCATCCGCTTGATCCGTTCGAGGACCTGCTCAAGACGATGTCGAAGTACCAGATGGGCGATTTGTCCGAGTTGTCGCACGACATAAAATCGGCTGTGTTTGTAGGCATGGTGTCCAGTGTGGTCATCAAGCTGACGCGCACGGGAAAGCACATGGCAACATTCATGCTGGAGGATACGACCGGATCGGTCGAAGCGCTTACCTTCAAGTATGACGAGATGCAGGACATAATCGTAGAGGATGCGATTATCAAGGTAAAGGGGAAGTTCGAACACGGCGATCGCGGCAATCAGATCATCATCTATGAGGCTGAGGCGCTTGAACTGAACGAGGATGATGCGAAACCAAAGCAATTCGCACTGAACATTCCGGCCGCGAGTTTCGATTCAACGCGCGTGCAGAAGCTCAACCGCATACTTTCGGAGTATCCCGGCCGCGACTACGTTGTCCTGTTCGTGCTGCAGGCGGATGGTCGGCGTTTCCGTGCTGAGCTACCCGTGACGGTGGATAGCTCGAACAATATCATGAAGTCTGAGATTCAGGATCTGTTCGGCGCGATTGTATGGTAGGGGTATGGGCGAACTCGATACGCATACGCTTGCGCTTTCGGTGTCCTACAACGGGGCTCCCTTCTCGGGGTTTGCGCGGCAGCCGGGGTTGGTGACGGTTCAGGGCGAGCTGGAAGATGCTCTGCAGATGCTGTTGCGGCGTCCCGTGGAAACGACATGCGCGGGACGCACCGACGCCGGCGTGCATGCGCGCGGGCAGATTGTAAGCTTCGACATCGATAGCGATGAGATCGGCTCCGTGTGGAGCGAAGAGCGCGGATTCTCGCGTTTCAAACGGTCGCTTAATGCAATTACCCATGGGTGCATAGCCGTGAATGACGTAATGCGTAAAGAGCCAGGGTTTTCAGCTCGCTTTGATGCGAAAGCGCGCGAATACAGGTACTTCATTGCGCGCGGCGATGCGAAGCCCGTTTTCATGGACCCGTTTTCGTGGTGGGTTCCCGGCGAGTTGGATGTAGATGCGATGGAAGCAGCATCGCGCTGCCTGATAGGCGAGCAGGATTTCAAGAGCTTTTGCCGTGCAGATTCGGCAATCGGCAAACCGACATGCCGAAATCTGATGGAAGTAACATTCGGTGAGCAGGAGGAATTCGGGGAGAGCCTGGTAAGCATCCACGTTGTCGGCAGCTCGTTTCTGCATTCCATGGTGAGAACGATCGTCGGAAGCCTTGTGATGGTCGGAAAGGGGCAACGTCCTATAGAATGGATGGCTGAGGCTTTGGCCGCTCGCAATCGCACGGCGGCGGGTGAAACCGCTCCTGCAAAGGGCCTCGTCTTTTGGGAGGTAAGGTACTGATGGAGCAAACGCATGACAAACCTGAGAACGCTGCAGCCAAGGCAGATGGCTCCGAATCACCTATGAAGCCGATTGCGCGGCTGCGCCTGCTCTATGAGAGCAAAGATAGGCGCATGTGCCTATTCGAGGACGCAGAAGGCCACCTTGTATCGGTGCCTTCGAGCAGGTTGGCGTAAACGCGCTGCCACCGCTATGTGGTGTTGAAGGTTCAAATTGAGAAGGCGAATGTCATTTGCGAGACATTCGCCCTGATGGTCGCCATCCTCGAAGCGCTGGCAGGAGTGCAGCGTCGTATCCGCTCCCTCTGGCGAATCAGTAGTCGAGTATGGACTGAATTACCAGCTCTGTGCGGTTGATTGTATTTATATCCGATGCAGAGGGATCGTAGTCAATGAGCGTTATCTGCATGTTGGGATGCTTCTTCTGGAGCGTACGCAGGCGGCCGCGCGCGTACGCATGGCCGCTCATGCACCCGAAGGGGATAACGCCGATCGCGTAAGACAATCCTGCGTCGATGAAATAATCAATTGCGGGTTCGAACACATCGCGCTGTCCGATCAGATGGGCGAGCGGCGGCAAAACGACTTCAAGGCCGTTGTGCTGCAGACGCTCTGTGACTGCATTGGTGAAGGTCGGAGTCAGTAGCACGGGTGTGGGCCCAAACAAGCCTATGCGCGTTTTGCCGTAATCTGGAAGTGAATCTGCGGCCACGGGAGCCTCGCACGCCATGTGAAGCTCGGCATCGGTGAGCTGGACGATCTCCACGGAGTCGAATCCAGCATGGTCGAGCGTAAGCCGCATAAGGTTGACAAGATTGATGGACCTGCATTCGCGGCAAAGCTCAGCTGCAAGCACCGCTTCCGGAAGGTGGTCGGCATCCTGCAGTGCGCGTAAATACTGCCCGATTATGGCAACGATGCTCACGCAGACATCGTTGTCTATATACACGTAGCCGCGGGTGATGTCGGCATACTCGATGCCGCCGAGATAAACGGGGGTAAATCTCGCCGCGACTTCCGATGATTCGAGCGCACGCGAGAAAGGTTCGAACATTCCGCTGACAAGCAGTATCCGATTGCTGTCATGTTGCCCCATCGATACCTCATTTCCAAGATCCAATGCGATTGCATGGCGTTGCTTTATGACAGCGTCAAGCATACGACGCTTGTGCATGTGTTTGCTTGAACCATAAGTTAACACGTTTCAACGAATTCGGAGATTCAAGAAGCAATATCGACGATGTAACTTCCAAATAGGAAAAGCGGATGATAGTAAGGAAACATGATGACAGAACGCCTCGGCATCGATATCGGTTCGAAAACGTTGAAACTGATGCTGATCGACGAAAAAGGCAACGAAGTATTCTCGTCGTACCAAAAGCACAAGAGCAAGATCGGCGAATGTTTGCAGGAGTCCATCCATGCGGTTGTGTGGCGTATAGGTGATCGTGATGTCCGTATAACCGTCACCGGGTCTTCGGGCATGCGCATCTCCGAGCTGTTCGACATTCCCTTCGTGCAGGAGGTTGTAGCGCTGAAACGCGCCGTGCTTGAGTCATATCCGAATGCCGATGCCGTACTTGAGATGGGCGGAGAAGATACGAAACTCGTCTACCTCACCGGTGCTCCAGAGCAGCGAATGAATAACATATGCGCGGGCGGAACAGGCAGTTTCATCGAGATGATGGGCGGCCTGATGGGCACGCGCACGGCTTCGATCGGTCGGCTGGCGATGGGCTATTCGACCATATATCCCATCGCATCGCGATGCGCTGTGTTCGCGAAGTCAGATGTCCGTCCGCTTATCAACGCAGGCGCGCGGAAAGAAGATATCGCCGCGAGCGTTCTCGATGCCGTATGCACGCAGGCCATTGCAGGATTATCCGCGGGTCGCCCGCTTACGGGGACGGTGCTTTTGCTCGGCGGTCCATTCCAACACATCAACGCGCTTCGGGATGCTTTCTGCCGAGTTTCCGGTTTCGATCGGAAGCATGCCATCGTCCCGAAAGACGCCCACCTGTTCGTCGCACGAGGCGCGGCTTTATCGAATCGTGCGACTGATCCGATGCGGCTTTCCGATTTCGAGCATATGCTCGCGCAGACGGATTTTGAGAATGATTCGGGCATCGACCGCCTCAAGCCGCTTTTCGGGTCTGAAGAAGAGATCGCTGAATTCCGTGAACGTCACAGGAAGGACCGCGTTCCGCGCGTGAGCATGCTGAATGCGGGAAACGATTTGTTCCTCGGCATCGACGCAGGATCGACAACGGCGAAGATCGCTCTGATCGATGCGCATGGCGCCCTAGTCGCATACGACTACCACCGACATCGTGGGGATGTTATCGAATGCCTTTCGAAGATGCTCAAGAACATGATGCCCGACCTGAGACCGCAATACCTCGAGCGCAGAATCGTACGGAGATCCTGCGTCGTCGGGTATGGCGAGCAGTTATGTCGCACGGCATTCGGCATCGATGACGGCGAGGTCGAGACGGTTGCCCATCTGCGTGCGGCACGTGCTATCGATCCCGATGTCGATTTCCTTTTGGATATCGGCGGACAGGATGTCAAATGCTTCTATGTGCAGGACGGGATGATCCAGGATGTCGTTCTGAACGAGGCGTGCAGTTCTGGATGCGGGTCGCTGTTTGATTCGGTCGCCAAAACATTCAATAGGACGCGTGCCGACTTCGTTTCTGATGCCATGCATGCACAAGCACCGGTGGATCTGGGGACACGTTGTACGACGTTCATGAATTCAAGGATCCGCCACGCGCAGAAGGAAGGCGCTTCCAAGGAGGATATCGCTGCAGGTGTGTGCTATGCGACGGTCAGGAATGCGCTGTTCAAAGTTGTACGGCAACCTGATTTCAGCAAAGTCGGAAAGCACATAATCGTACAGGGCGGTGCATTTGGAAACGATGCCCTTCTGCGTGCCTTCGAACTGGAAACAGGCGTCGAGGTCAAGCGACCCGATCTTGCGCCGATTATGGGAGCGTGGGGGGCTGCGCTTCTAGCGCGCGATGCGTGGCTGACGCAGAAGCGCGATGATCCCGCAGCGGCTCAGCAGGCAGAATCAGGGCTTATCGATCTAGAGGATGCAACCGATCTGGATGTTCGCAAGAGGGTTGTCCGCTGCAATGGATGCACAAACAACTGCGAACTTCGCGTGACGCGTTTTGCCGTGCGCGAGTCTGACATCGAAAAGCGCGTGCAAGGTTCGACAATCGTTCCAGGAACAGAGCGCATCCTCGTGACGGGGAATCGGTGCGAGCGCGGCGCGCTTATGAATGGAGCATCGGCGGAAAAGGTCGTGCCGCCGCCCAACATGGTCAAATACAAGCGTTCACTCATCTCGGCATATAAGAGCATTGCGGCAGATGGCGAAGCGATTGCCGCGAATTACCAAGGTGTACGTGTCGGTATCCCGAAAAGCCTGTCGTTGTATGAAAGCTATCCTTTCTGGGTGACGATGTTCAAGTCCCTCGGCGTTAAGCTCGTCGATGGAATCGAGCCTAGCGATGCGGTTTTCAAGAAGGGAATGGCCTGCATACCGGCCGAGGGCATGTGTCATCCTGCCAAGATGATCTATGGTCAGGCGGTCGACCTTGTGAAAAAGGGTGCAGAAATCGTGTTCGTCCCATCGGTGGGCACGGCGTTCTCGCGGGTTGGACTTGCAGGATACCCATGCGAGACGGATCTGATGACGTGCCCGCTCGTTGAGAAGATGGGCGATATGCTTGCGGGCAATGCGGAGGGAAGCCCCTTATCGAAGGCTCGGATAGCTGCTCCTGATCTTCGCCTAGCAAAGAGCCTCGAAGATATATGCGTTCCCATAGTCGAAGCTCTCGGACAGGCGGGATTGCATATCGAGCGGGAAGATGCGGCGTCTGCGATACGCGACGCGTCATGCGAGTATCGCGGCTTTCTCGAGAAGCTTGCAAGTCGATCCAACGAGATCGTTAAGAGCATCGACGAAGGAGAGTATCCGGGGATTGTGCTCGTCGGGCATGCATATCATGCGGCCGAAGGGTTGTCTCATGGGGTTGATGAATTGCTTGGAGAGCTTGGATACGCCGTTCTCGAGCGCATAGACTCCCGTATCGAAGCTCGAGGCTCGCGTCTGTGCGATATCGGCAAGGCCAGAGAAGAAGAGTCGCGTTGGTACGAGAATGTGGATGCTCTGCAGCGGATTGCGGAATGCAAATCACATCCTCATATTCAGCCGATTATCATAAGATCGTTCGGTTGCGGCATAGATGCGCTCGTAGCAGATGAGCTACGCGACCGGCTGAGGGAAGCGGGCAGCATCTACACCGAGCTCAAGATGGATCAGATTGCAGATTTGGCTACAGTGCGCATTCGGCTGCGCTCATTGGCCTACGCCCACAAACAACGTGAAGGGGAGGCTGGCATCTTCGAACTTACCGTTCCGTCTGAGGCATACGAAGATCCTATGGCGAAACGGCTGCGCGAAAAGGTTGCGAACAATGAGGCAAAATGCGACAAGGCCAACCGCCCTGATGAAGAGAACGCACAAACGGGCAATGCTGATGCAGGTTCGTATACCTGGGAAACCTGGATGGCAGAGCAGAACACTGAGACGAACTGCATTTTCGATAATACAGTCCATGTCAGCATTCTGGCACCGACTGGCTATATCATCGAATTCGATGCCGATGTTCTAGGTGAGCCGCCCAAACCAGGTGTAGGAGGGCTTCATATCGGACCGAAGGTATCTGCGAACGGCGGCGAGAACGCACGCCCGAAACCGCGGAGGACGCCTTATGCGCACAAGTATCTCGGCTTGCGTTCGGTTGCCGGCCATACGTTGAAGCCTGGTTTTTCTCGCGCGATAAACCCGCTCGATCCAGGATTCTCCTTCTGCTATCAAGGACTTGCGTACGTCGACAACGTACCTGTTCCGGTCGATATCGTGCCGCCGGGAAGACCGACTGCATAGCTTTGGAAGTTTCGGCCATTTTTGAAAAGGATCTGCATGCTGTATTTTGGGGAGTACAGCATGCAGGTCCTGGCAGGTATTCAATTGTTTTCGATAACATCAAGCTCCCAATGGAAAGCCCTAAACGGCTGTGACGGTCGAGCGGAACCACGTGAACGATTCCTCATCGCCTTCGTCAATGACCTTTGTAATCGCTTCGAGGAGCTTCTCTTTATGGTCGGGGATGAGCGCTCTGAATCGTACGGGCATCGAAGAATGTTCGCAGGTGTAGAGCGTGTGCGTTTCAAGGTGCTCGATGAACGCGCGCATCTCTTCGTAGCGTTCGATCTCGCCTGCCTCGATGAACTCTCCCCGCTCCACCGCCTTCTTCAGCGGTGGCACCATGCGTGTATACTCGTCGTATACGAGCGTCATCGAAACGGCCCCGATGATAGCAGGCTCGGTTGCATTGAAGAACTCAGCGGATTTAATCGCGTGGTCGAAGCCATACCCGTGGCCGCCCATGGCGAACATCATAGAGCTGGTCCATTTCATGCCGGATTCCTTGAGCTTCAAACCCGCCTCATAGAGCTCTGCAGAGTCGTATCCTTTGTTCATGAGCTTAAGCAGCTTGTCATCTGCGCTTTCAACTCCGAAGAAGAAGCCTCCGAACCCTGCTTCCTTGAGGGAGACCAGCTGTTCGACGGATTTATCGCGCAGATCGCTCATGCGGCCGTATCCGCCGATACTCTGCAAGTCAGGGAGTTTTCTGTGGAGAAGCTCGGAGATTCTCATCAGCTCGTCGTAGCTCAAGTGGAAGGCGTTCGCAGCCTGAAGGCTAACGCGATGAACCGGAGTCATCATGTTGCAGAGCACAAGGTATTCCGTGTAATACTCGATTTCGTCGAACGGCACCTTCTCGAACGGTATGTTCTTATAGAAAGTGCAGAATCGGCACGAGTTGTGCGAACATCCTTTCGTCACCTGCAGGAACTGGATGTCGTCCGCCCAATCCCAAGCTGGCGAATTCACAGGGCTGGCAAACCTGGGGCCGAATTTTTTCTCGCGCGGCTATGAAGGCACCCCTGGCTGATCGAAGAAATCCATAG
>CAYOBD010000098.1:0-7887 GCA_964402005.1 uncultured Eggerthellaceae bacterium | reverse complement strand
ATGATTCGATTCCCCCTCGTGATTAAAGGCGCGCTTCCCGTCTAAGGGGTGGATGAGGCAGGGGTGTTCAATATCGTTGTCTAAATAGTCATCGCTGTATCATACTAATACTCTTTTAAGAATAGACTCTTTGGGGTACTATTCTCATAAGAGTCTGATTTGCAGGCTCTTATTCGTTGGAAAAGGAATGCTCGATGCGAAAACGCATGTTCATGATAGCGACAGCGCTTGCGTTCATATGCGCCATGCTGTTGACGCCGGCTGCATTTGCTGCAGACATCGAGGAGATCGATGCCACGAAGGCCGAAGTCGACACCGAAGCCGTAACGCTATCGGCTGACGCGGACAATCTCGCCGCGACGACAGAAGGATGCGCTTTCGCAGTGGGCGATTTCGAACGGGCGAGCAAAGGCTCGAATCGCGATGTTGCTGACGAGTACCACGGATACACCTACTACATCGGCAAGAAGGCCAGTACGCTCATGTATCTGGTAACCGATTCCATGGTTCTTGTCTATACCGACCCTGAAGCAGCGGCTGCTGCCGGATTCGACATCTCATCAGCCGATGACCTTGCAATGCTGCAACAGTACCTGGTTGCGCTTGACACGAAGGCGGGGAAGGGCAACGCCCTCATATCGGATTCGGCTGAATGGCGTTTCACCTCGCAGAAGGAAAACGTGATTAACGGTGTGTCGTACCAGTTCATTCAGGAAATAGACGGAAATAATTACAACTGCATCATCGGAACCGACGGCAGCGACGTCACCGATACGGCCAATAGCCACCATACGCAACCTATGTTCGCGTGCTTTGCGTCGCTGATTCCGGCAGGCGACGCCGTTATCGCTGCTGAACCTACGGGGTTCGAAAAGTTCGGCTCGTTCATCTCTGGTCTCGATTGGTCGCCCCTTTTCGTCACGCTCAAAACGACGCTTACGGCCATAGTGTTCATCTTCATCTTGGGCCTGGCGGCAGCGTATTTCTGCCTGCATCGCAAATCGACTGTGCGCAACGTGTTCGACACCATCTTCACCATCCCGATGGTGCTGCCACCTACGGTTTGCGGTTTTCTGCTGCTGTTGCTGCTCGGAAGCAACACGCCTATAGGGCAGTGGTTTATCGATATCGGCTTCCCCCTGATCTTCAGTTGGCCGGCAACGGTCATTGCGGCTGTTATCGTGGCGTTCCCGCTGATGTATCGCGGAGCTCTGGGCGCATTCGATAATCTCGATCCCAACATGCTTGATGCAGCGCGCACGCTCGGCTGGTCGGAGGCTAGAATCTTCTTCAAGATCATGCTTCCGCTGTCGTGGTCATCCATCGCTGCCAGCACGGTGCTTGCATTCGCCCGTGCCCTCGGCGAATTCGGCGCGACGCTGTTTTTGGCTGGCAACTATCTGGGTATCACGCGCACGATTCCGATAGCGATCTATTTCGAGTGGATGAACGGAAACACCGACATCGCCATTTTCTGGACCATCATCCTGGTCATCTTCAGCTTCCTGGTGATCATGTTCATTAACCTGTGGTCGCAGCATACGACGCGTTACCGAAAGGGGGCAGTTGAGGAATGAGCCTCGAGGTCGACATCAAGAAGACGTTCGGATCGTATTCGCTCGAACTTGCATTTTCCGCTGGTGACGAGGTGTTCGGCCTGTTGGGAGCTTCAGGATGCGGCAAATCGCTCACGATGCGCTGCATCGCGGGCATCGAGACACCCGATGAAGGAAAGATCTCGGTCAACGGTCAGGTGTTTTTTGACAGTGCAGCTGGCATCAATCTGCGACCACAAGAGCGCAAAACGGCGCTGCTGTTCCAAAACTACATGCTGTTTCCGAATCTTACGGTCGAGAATAACGTAGCAGCTGGGCTTTCTCTCGAGGAGTATCTGGAGCCTCTGAAGGTCGGACCGGTGACCTTGAAGAAGAGGCATCGTGGCAAGCGCTGGCATGAGGAACGGGATCGCATCGTTGCCGAGGAGCTCAAGCGCTTCGACGTTGGCGCGTTCGCGAAGCGCTATCCTGCGCAGCTCTCGGGCGGACAGCAGCAACGCGTCGCCCTTGCGCGCATGCTTGCAGCAAAGCCTGGGATTTTGATGCTCGATGAGCCGTTCTCTGCGCTTGATTCGCATCTGAAGAGCGTTCTCGAGCAGAATTTGACGGGCTTGTTCGAGATGTTCGAGGGCACCATCCTGTATGTGAGCCACGACATCGATGAGGCGGTGCGTTTCTGCGACACAATTGCTGTCATGGAGCAGGGGCGCATCATGGAGATCGACAAAGGACGCGAGCTCATCGAAGACCCGAAGAGCCTGGCGGGTGTAAAGCTCGGCGGTTGTAAGAATGCGACGGATGCCGAATATGTGGATGATCACACGGTGTACTGCCCGCAATGGGGCGTGAGGATCCATATCGAGGAGACGGTGCCGCGCAGCGTAAAGGCCATCGGTCTGCGTGCTTTCAACCTGAAGCAAGCTGACGGCCCTGGTCCTGGCGTGTATCGCATGCGCGTCGACCGTGTGAGCGACTCGCGTTTCGACCGCATGGCACTGCTCGAGTTTTTGGATCGCCGTCCTGAAGCGGATGCGCTCGTAGGCGCTTCAGAGCAGGAGATGCACTACCTGCATCAGCGTGTGTTCTGGCGTATCGATGCAGGCGAGGGGAAAAACAACTGGGATCAGCTGCCGAAGCGCGGAGACGAGCTATGGATGAAGATTCCAGCGGGCAAGATCTATATCGTGGAGAAATAGCCATCATCAAGCGGGTCATTCTGAAACGAATCTATCGGGAGTTTGCACCGTATGACGCACCGTGAAGGAGCTGAGCGGTTTCAGGGATGGATGCACCGCTCGGGATCTCGGCGCTTCTTCGCTGTCATTTCATCATTTGTTTAGGGGATTTGCCGATGTCGTTTTGCTCGGTGGTTTCTCTGGTAGAATCCCTTAACTGAGAAACCCGTGAATGTTTATAAGGTTACGGGTCTATTGAGGAATGAAAGCCAGATGGCAAAACGCACAACGCAAACGAACCCTTTTAGGGCCGCATTGAGCCTAATCGTTTCTGCGTTCCTCTGTACGGCGTTGCTGCCGTCGATGGTGTGGGCTGCGGAGGAAGATTCGGCGGGGGATGTGGCAGGCACCGAAGGGGGAGCCGCCGCCGACACGTCCGCCGGCGCCGATCAGGAAGTGCCGGAAGAACCCCCTGCCTCCGGGGATGATGGCGATTCTGCCGATGATGGCAATGCCGCACAGCCCGATCCTGACGATTCCACATCCGATGAAACGGCAGACGACGGGAAGCAGCAGGATGCTTCTGATGATGATCAGGGCAAGTCCGAGGACCAAGACAAGGAAGCTAAGGAGGAACCGAAGGAAGAATCCTCCGATTCTGAGACGAGTCCCTGGGCGCGAAAGCAGATTGCGAGCGCGCAGTCGGGCTTAAGCGATTCCAATGCTGCAATGGGGCAGCTGCCGGGGGCGTTGAGCTCCTTGCGCAGTGCAAAGGCGGTTTTCGACGAGGCTTATGATGCGATGGCGGCCACGGAATCGGAGCTCACAGAGGTAACCGAGCGGTTGGACAAGGCGCAAAGGCGCGTCGCCATCGCTCGCCCTGCAGCCCTAGCCGCCCAAGACGAGCTCGATGGCATCGAGAATGCCGAGCCGCATACGTTTGCGGTAACGCACGGCATTTCCCTTATGGAAGCGCAAACGCGCATCGATCAGTTGCTTTTGATATCGGAGAGTGCCACGGCGGTTGCCGATGAGGCCGATAGCGAGATTGCGACCTGTAAGGCGAGGAAAGACGAACTCTCCGAACTGCTGATAAAGCAACGCCAAGCGGTTGACGAGGCGCTCGTACAAGCGAACAGTTGCGCATTCGAGGCCGAGCGATGCTGCTCGGAGGCGCGTTCTGGAGAGGTTGCCGCGAAAGAGGCTCTCGCTGAGCTGAGCAGCAAGATAACTGAGGCTGATGGGGCTCGTGCGGACTTGGATGCGACGATAAGCAGCCATGACGGTGTCCGCTACTCGGCATATGGAGAGCTTGATGCGTGGTACAGCGATCTGGACGAGCGGATCGGGGCAGAAGAGGGGCGTCTGACATTTGGGACGGGGCTTGATTTTGCGATGAGCGAGGAAGATTTCGTTGCGAAGTGGGCTTCGGCAATTGACGCCTATTATGGCGAATTAGGTGGAACCCCGCTATCCGGATACGGTGAGCAGATGGCGCGAGAAGCCTATGAGTGGAAGATCGATCCGCGCCTGTGCGCCGCAGTCAGCTTTACCGAATCTGGCGGCGGACGCGTGTGCATACGCAATTGCAATGCCTGGGGATGGGGAGCGGCTGACACCGATCCGTATAACCTCGCAAGCGAATGGGGCAGCTGGGAAGAGGCCATCTCCGCCTGGTACAGCGGTATGGGTACCAATGGCATGGGGCTTGCCACAGCACGATGCGTCGACGAGCTCGGATCAAGCTATGCTGGAGCCCCGCATTGGACTGCCAACGTCGTGACCGCTATGGCCCGTATCGACGAGATTGCACGCTCACAAGCGGATGACGCGTCATCGAGCCTTTCGGTTGCAAGCGAATAGTCGTTCTCGTTAACCAATCCGCAATGCTCTGCTCGAGCGGACAGGGCAGCGTCCCCGAACCGAAGGGAATGCGTAACTAAGTTCTGCTGTCTTCGTGCTAAACTATTCTGTCATCTGATAGGTTTGGAGGGGCAATGCGCGACGGCCATGGACGCATAATCGATTACCTGCGCATATCGTTGACGGATCGGTGCAACTTCCGTTGCATATACTGCATGCCGGCGGAGGGCGTGCAGCAGATGACGCATGAGCAGATATTGCGCATAGAGGAAATCGAGAGAATCGTGCGTGTGGCGACCCGCATCGGCATCCGTAGCGTGCGGCTGACTGGTGGTGAGCCGCTCGTGCGCAAGGGCGTTGTCGATTTGGTGGAGTCGCTTTCAAAGATGCCGGATATCGAGAACATCTCGATGACGACGAATGGCGTGCTTCTGCCGCGCATGGCGGATGATCTCAAGCGCGCGGGATTATCCCGCGTGAACATTTCGCTTGATACGCTCGATCCCGATCAATTCAAGCTGATTACGCGCGTTGGCTCAATCGAGGATACGCTGGCGGGTATCGAGGCGGCACTTGCGGCCGGATTCGATCCAGTGAAGATCAATGCCGTGGCTGTGCGCAGCTTGAATCAGGATTTCCTCGCGTTTGCGAAACTGTCCATCGACCGCCCGCTGCACGTACGTTTCATCGAATACATGCCGGTAGGGGAATCGACCGGCGCTGACGGCCACGGATGGGGCAAAGCCGATGTGATACCGAGCGAGGAGCTGCTCGACATCATAAACGAGCGTGCGGCAGCAGAAGGGTTGCCCCCGCTTGAGCCTCTTGACGGTGAGCAGAAACCGCTCGGATGGGGTCCTGCTCGTTATTTCGCGTTCCCCGGTGCTCAGGGAACGGTCGGGTTCATTTCGCCGCTCTCGCGGCATTTCTGCAGCGAATGCAACCGCCTGCGGCTGACTGCCGATGGCAAACTGCGTCCCTGTCTGTTCTCCGATCGCGAATTGGATATCCGCGCGGCGCTTCAAGAGGGCGGCGAGGAAGGCGCCTACGCATGCTTCTTAGAGGCGCTCGATCTTAAACCCGACGAGCATCACGACAAAGTTGGCACTGAACGTAAAATGTCGCAAATCGGAGGCTGAGATGGCAAACGAGCTTACGCATATTGATGAGAAGGGCGACGTGCGGATGGTGGATGTATCCGCGAAGCCCGATACCGAACGCATCGCCGTCGCAGAGGGATTCATTGCCATGCATCAAGAGACGCTCGATTTGATTGTCGAAGGCAAAGCCGCTAAGGGCGATGTGCTGGCGTGCGCGCGCGTGGCCGGCGTCATGGCAGCTAAGCAGACTTCGAGCCTCATTCCCATGTGCCACCCGCTCAACATCACGAAGGCGAAGGTTGAATGCACTCCTGTGCAAGCGGGCGAGCGCGAGGATGGCCGCGTTGGCATCCATATCACGACGACCTGCGGCGTGACAGGCAAGACGGGCATCGAAATGGAGGCCCTTACAGCTGCGAGCATTGCGTGTCTTACCGTGTATGACATGTGCAAGGCAGTCGATCGCGGCATGGAGATCATGGATGTTCGCCTGTTGAAGAAGGATGGCGGCAAAACGGGTCTCTGGCTGCGGCAGTAAGTCGGAGCGCGGCGCGGTTTCTCATTCTGCAATCTGAGTTCTTTCAAAATGCCGGCAGGTTGGCGTGAGCAATGCCTGTCGCTCGGAAGGCGAAGCTTGCTCTGCGTGCGCTGATTTCATCAAAAAAATAAGAGACAAATGTTACCAAATGTATTGACCCAAGGCATTTTGCGCATTAAAATGTAGACAAATGTAACCAATGGAACAAGTAAGGAATTTATTGGTTGCAGCAACGTTTCGAGGGCGCGATGATCGGAGGGCATGATGAAGGGGTCGTTTGAGGAATGGGTGGGGCGAAAGGCTATTGGTGTGGTCGCAGCCGTGCTCGTTTTCGCAGGATTCGGGTATCTTGCAGCAGCTTTCGTACCGCAGCTTTCGGACATTGCGAAAGTAATCATAATGTTCGCTTTGTCCGGCATACTGTTCGTTTCGGGTACGCTTATGAGCATGCGACGTCGCAATGGCTTCACGAGCGCGTTGCTTGGTTGCGGGGCGGCATCGCTATTCATTTCCATCCTTGCAACCCATCTGTATTTCAACATGATCGGGGATGCTGCCGCGTTTGGGCTGATGCTGACGTGGCTGGCCGGATGCCTAGCCGTGTTAAGGGTAACGCGATCGCTGATGCTCGATATAGTCATGCAGCTTGGTCTGGCGGCATCCGTGCTGATCGGCTATTCCTACAGCTATGACACGATGCGCCTGGCCTTGTTGGTCGGATACCAGCTTTGCGCGACCGCTTTGGTGGTCGGAGGGAACCTGATGTTTCTGCGCAGGATGTATCTTCCCAGCTTGATGCTGTCGCTTGCGCTTAGCGTTCTGTGCGGCATTTTGGTGGACGGACGCGTGGATTCCCTTTCTGAGAGCGTTCAGGCTTCGGCGCTTTGGCCGTCGGCAGCATTGTTCGTGCAATTTGCCCAGGCAAGCGTATCTGCTGCCTTGGTAGCGTCCAGCTCGTTGAGTGAGCAGGACAACGGATTCCCAAGCCATTCTTCAAGGACGGGGGCTGCGGCGATTGCGGCGCTGCTGTGGCTGGCATCCGTTGTCTGCTGCGTTATGCCGAGCGCACGGCGCATCCTTACGGTTGCACTTGGTGAACAGGCCACTCACGGCCTCATGCTGGATGGGCCGTATGCTATAGCCGTGGCCATCGTAGCCTGCGCGGCGCTTTTGCTTGCAAATAAGGCGCGCGTGTCAGGTGTGCGCATGCCATCGGTGGCTTTGCGCACAATGCTGATGATCCTTGTGCTTGGCGGCGTGGGTGCCTTGATGATGCGGGCGTTCCAAAGCTCTATAAACGCATTGTTCTATGACGATGGCAATCTGATGATCGGATGGATGTACCTTTGGGCATGCCTGGCTTTGGTTTTGGGCCGGATGACGAAGGACGGCGTGCATAACAGCATAGCTTTCGGGTGCGTTCTGGCAGGGATGTTCTGGGTTGCAGACGTGACCATGGATCGCGTGGATAGCTGCTTCGGCCAAATTGCAGGTTTCGCATTGTGCATGGCATTGGTGGCGGTAACGGCAGCTGTGTGCGCAGCGACTGTTTTGGCCGTTTCGCGAGAGAAAGGGAAGGCGCCGACGGCAGGTGCGCGGAGCGCGCGTTGCACTATTCTTACGATGGCTGCCGAAGGCGTGCTTTTCTTGGTGCC
>CAYOBD010000097.1:3515-7887 GCA_964402005.1 uncultured Eggerthellaceae bacterium | reverse complement strand
TTCCCTCTGCTCTCGAGGCATAGGGCAACCTAGTGCGAAGTGAACGGAGCGAACCATGAGCGAAGAAGACAACCGCGCAATGGAAGCGCAAGAGGAAGCCGAGGTGATGGCCGCTGAAGAAGCTGCCGAAGCCGAAGGCCAGCCCAAGGGCAAGAAGCCCAAGAAGAAGATCAGCAAGCGCAAGAAGCTGACCATAGTGGCCGTAATCGTCGTGGTGTTGGTGGCTATAGGCGGCGGTATGCTCGTATGGCATGAGTCGCCGAGCTTCTGCTCGACTATGTGCCACATTGAGGGCACGTACGTCGACAACTTCATGCAGGAGCAGAATGCACCAGGTACGGACAAGTACGGCAATGAGGTGTCTAACAGCAACGCCATGCTGGCCGTTTTGCACCGCGAGACCAAGGCCACTGCCAAGTCGGAGATCGTGTGCGTCGACTGCCATACTCCCAATATCGCCGAGCTGGCGCATGATGGCATGAACTATGTAACCGCGAACTACCCGCTGCCGCGCAACGAGCGCACGCTTTCGGGGTTGCAGTCATGGGACGAGAAGACGGGGGAATCGTTCTGTGCAAACTCGGGTTGCCATGTGTATCTGCTGGGTGATAACGGCGAGCTTGACTACAACAAGCTCGAGGCATCCACGGCGGGACGCGCATTCAATCCGCATGACCAGCATCATGCAGCGCTGAAATTGGAGTGCTCGAGCTGCCATAAGGGCCATCGTGCCTCGACGGTGGTGTGCACCGGGTGCCATCAGCACGAGAATGTGGAATTGCCTGATGGCTGGGTGGATTACGCCACCTCGCAGCAGATCTTGGCCAACGCGTACGCCGGCGTCACGCAGGCTGCCTAGCAGCTGGATTGCATGGCTGTGCACGCAACGAGGAGCGGGCCCTGTTGGGCCCGCTCTTTTTGCTCGATGCTGTTTTCATTTCCGTCGTCCATCCGCCGTCAGCTTGTAATCGATGTATTTCCGAAGCGCAATCGTCGCTGCGGCTGAGATGAGGCCGATTGCAGCGGCTACGGCGAACACCGCCTGTTGCGTTCCGGCTATCGCCATCACGCCGCCCGAGAGCAGCGTGCAAGCGAACTGCCCGAGGTTGACGGCCACGGCGATGGCCCCCATGTGCCTGCCGGAGTTCCTGCTTGTTGCGCGCGATGCAATCCATCCCACGAGAAGGGGTGTCAGGCATCCGACGCCCAGCCCGATGAATATGATTCCGACCAGCACCATCCACGCAGCGGATGCCGCTGCCATGAGAATGCAACCAAACGAGATGAAGACGAAGCAGCCTGCGGCGATTGTCGAGCGCTGCGTTCGCCGTTGCAGCGGTGCGCTTGCGAGCGAGCCTGTGATGTTGGCTATGCCGAACGCGCCCAGGAAGAGCCCCGATACAAGCGAACTTTCGCCGAACGAATCGATGAGATAGGGCATCTTTGCGGGAACGAGGTAGGACAGCACCTGCGAGATGAATGCCGCAGCGAGGCAGATGGCCACCGAGATCCCTGCGATCTTCGCTGCGCGGGCTATGCCGCTTCCGGCACGTTGGCCTGTTCGGTCGATGCTTTCGCTTGCGCGGTCGGATTGCACTGGCTGCTCGCGTTCGGCCGAAGGGTGGTGCGCTTCGCGGATGAACAGCGCGCTAAGCGCCAGCAGGACGAATCCCACAACATAGACCCAAAACGGTGCGTGCCAGCCCAGGAGGGAAAGGAAGCCTCCGGTTGTCTCGAGTATGAGGACGCTTGCTCCCGATGCCGCGCTTTGCCAGCCATACACCCGTGCAAGCGTCGATTCATCGTAGTACTCGGATGCAAGCGCCGTCGAGGACGTGACGATTCCCGCTATGGCGATGCCCAGGATGAAGCGCCCAACCAGCAGCGACTCGAGCGTGGGCGCAGCCACACCCCATAGTCCCGTAGCCGTGAATACTGCAAGCGAGACGACGAGCGTGCGCGCCTTCCCGACGCGGTCGGCTATCGCTCCGACGAAGAAGCCCGAGATCACCACGGCGAGCGAAGGCAGAGTTATGACTAGGGATACGATTGTCTCGGAGGCATCGAAGGCCTCGCTGATCGCCGGTAGCGCAGGTGCCACCGCAGCGCCGCTCATCACATTGAGCATGGCGACGAGCACTAGTGTGGTAAGGGCGCCCCTGCCCGGTTCGAATCGCTTTCGATCTCCCGTTTCCATGGTGCTCAGAGCGTGCGTCGGAAGATCATAGTCCCGCTTCGCGGGCGATAATCTCGAGTACCAATTGAGCGCGGGTGCCGATCGGCTCTGTGTTCGTGTCCAAGAAGTGCCGGATTTCGGATACGGGAAGCTCGAACACCTCGATGAGCTCGTTGGGCTCCCGATGCGGTTCGCCTGCGCGCTCGGCTTCTGCGAAAACGACCTGCACCGTTTCGTCGGTCAAACCCGTGGAGGAGTAACCCGCCTGCGGAAGCGGTCGCACCGTGCTGCCCGGCACGATCCGATAGCCTGTCTCCTCCTGCAGCTCGCGGTCTGCGCATACGGCCAGATCTTCCCCTGGTTCCAGGAGCCCGGCGGGAAAGGCCATGCACCAGCTGTTCAGCGGATAACGGAATTCGCGGATCATCAGGATATTGTTTGAGGGCGTGCGCGCTGCAATGCAGACGGCGTCTGCCGTCTCGGCAGGCAGGCCTGCGGCGTTGCGCTCATAAAGCGCTCTGAGGGCGTCGATTCCCTTGCGCGAGGCGCACTCGTATTCATGCAGGGTGCCGTCCGGCATCTCGTGGACGAGGATGTACTTCTTGATCCATCCGTCCGAAACCTGCCGTATATCCACAAGACGCGGTGTTTCCATCATTGGCCTCCTTGTCCTGGGGCTGCTTGTCCAATCGACGATTGCATTGTAATTCAGCGAAGCGGAATCGTTCGAGGCCTTTGCCTTACCGGCGCTCGGCGGGCGGAATCGCCCGGCATTTTCTTCCGTCAGTGATTGGCGGGGCGGCCGGGGCCGTTATTCTACCGGCGATTGGCGGGCAGAACGGTTTCCGTCAGTGCTTGGCAGGGCGACCGAGCGTCCGTTCGCCCCACGAGCTCGCCCAGCGCTCGGTGTAGAAATCGTAATAGGAGCGGCCGGCGGCTTTGCGGCGTTGCGTCAGCTTGCGCGAGCGCGCCCAGACTAGCGAGGGCAAACCGATTACGAATAGGTAGAGCGGGCCGAGCGCAAGCGATTGCAGCGTATGGCCGTACTCGTGCACGAGTACGAGGTCGTGTTCCTCCGCATCGAATGCCTGGGGGATGAATACGAACGGCCCGAGCGACAACCCGTATTGCGACGGCCAATCGGTCACGATGGCGCCGTGGTGTCCGCGATGCGGGTAGCGGGCATGCGCGATGAGCACGCCAAGCCCTGCCAGCGACTGCAAGATGCCCCAGGTGAACTGGATGACGATGTAGGCGGCTTTCCTCATGCCGCCAGTGTAGCGCATGTGAGACGAGCCGCCAGATACTGTTCTCAGCGGCTCGCCTCACATGCAATGGGTCGGAGAAAGGGCAGCACCTTTTGGCCTGTCCTCCATGCAGCGTTTAGCGCACCAGGTTCGTGCGGATCTGCGGCTGTTCTTTCTGCGGGATGCCGAACTGCTCGCGGCCGAGTGCGATGCTCTTCATCAGGAAGACCATGTTGTGCGCGAGCGTGCGCATCTGCTGCATGCCCTCTTCATCCTGATCGGCCTCGCCTTCTGCGCGTCCGTGGATGCCGTTCCAATACTGGCCAGTGGCAATCGGCATGCCGGTGATGCCGAAGTACTTGTTCAGCTCGTCCCAGGTGGTTGTCAACCCGCCGCGCCGCGCTGCTGCAACAGCGGCGCCCACTTTCATCGTCTTGTCGAAAGGCGTGCTGTAGAACAGACGGTCGAGCAGGTTGATCAGCGTGCCGTTGGCCGATGCGAAATACACGGGGCTTGCCACCACGAGGCCGTCGGCTGCCTCCAGCTTGGGGGCGATTTCGTTCACGATGTCATCGAACACGCACTTGCCGGTCTTCGCGCAGCTGTTGCAGCTGACGCAGCCGCGGATGTCCATCTTACCGACTTGGATGCATTCGACTTCGATGCCTTCGTCTTCGAAGATGGCGGCCATCTGGTCGAGCGCGATTTGGCAGTTGCTCGTCTTGCGGGGGCTTCCGTTGATCATCAATACCTTCATGGCAATCCTCTCTCTTTGTCGCTTTGCATGCAATTCTACCTGCAATCGTGCAATTGATTCACCAAAGGGTCGAGGCTGCTGCGAATCTGCTGGCATTCAGTGGTAATTACTACTGCGAATCTGCCGGGGATTCACCAAAAGGGTCGAGGCTGCTGCGAATCTGCTGGCATTCAGTGGTAATTACTACTGCGA
>CAYOBD010000097.1:0-3415 GCA_964402005.1 uncultured Eggerthellaceae bacterium | reverse complement strand
ATCTGCCGGGGATTCACCAAAAGGGTCGAGGCTGCTGCGAATCTGCTGGACTGCGGTAGAAGTTGCTACTGTGAATCTGCCGGATCGCGGCGGTAATTGCTACTACGAATCTGCCAGACCGCGGCGGTAATGCTCGACTTCGGAAGCGGCTTGCTCGCCAATGAGTTTGCGTACAAGCGCGAGTACGACTTGATCCGTGTAGGCAGGGCCTGAACACGAGATAATGCCGTTCCATTCAGCAATTGGTTTATCGCTTGCTGCGCAGCCCAACTCACGCAGGCGTTCGGGGTTATCATGGCGGCTGCTTAGGGCATATGCCGCTGCGAAACCGCCTTTGAGCAGGCCAGATTCGGCGACAGGAAGGATGCCGACGCACATCGTAGCTATCGGCTTGCCCGCCTCGTGCATTGTGCGAGCCAATGAGCGCACGCGTTCGTCGTAGGCTTCGTCGAATCCCCGGTTGTGGAATCCACCGGGGATGACTAGAGCGTCGTAGCGTGCGTAGTCAACCTGTTCGAGCGGCACATCGATGTTTGCGCAGAGGCCGAACGCGCCCGTAACGATTGGGTGCAGTCCGCAGGTTTCGACCGATATCGTCGCATATACCGGGCGGTAGTGCGTCCAACCGCAGATGTCGAGCACGCTTGCGGCTTCAGAGTCCACGAAGCCTTCTGCCAGGAACATGAGCACGCGCTTAGCGGGGAGGGCTCGTGCATCCGATGGTTGGTCGGCCTGCGTCCCGCTCAGATACGATTCGGCCATGTTTGCCTCGCTTTGCTATGGCCTAGACCTAGGCCGTTTCTCCGCCTCAACTGCTGCCCGCACCGGCAGTGCAAGCATAGCAGTGGTTAGCGAACACGATGCGCCGCGCGGGCTGTTTTTCGCGTGCGTAATCGAAGATGGTCTTTGCTTTCGCAATCTTCAGGCCCAGCGCTTGATTGAAGTCGCAATCGTAGATGTTGCCCGCCCAGTCGACGCTGATCTGGTCGCGGCACATCATGCCCTCAGTCGTATCGGGATTGAACGCGTCGAAGAGGCGCTGCATGTACTTGCCTAGGTTGCCCTTTCGCGCGAGCGCCGACGCGAAGCGTCCGATGGGGTTGTTCGTGATAGCGACCAGGTTTGAGAAATGCACATCGAAATCGGCTGTAAGGCTGCGATGGAATTGCGCCTCCATTGTGGCCTGATCGGGCGGGAGCGTTGCTCCGGCTGGGTTGAACACGAGCGTGATCGTATGCGTGTCGCCTGTGCCATCGGTATCGCCGTATCCCACGGCGTTGAGCATGCGCAGCGCTTCGATTGAAGCGGTGAAAGTGCCGTTGCCGCGGATTTTGTCCACATTGCGGGCCGTGTAGTAGGGAAGCGACGCGAAAAGTTGCGCATCGACGTCGGCGTACAGCTGCACGAAATGCTCGTATTCTGGCTTCGTGAGAATGCACAGGTTCGTGCGCACGATGGGACGCACGCCGCGCTCTTGCCATTGGCGCAAGAACCACTCCAGGTCGGGATGCATTTCAGGTGCACCGCCTGTGATGTCGACCGACTTGAAGCCGCCGATCTCATAGGCATCCAGGCATGCCTGCATCGTCTCACGGCTCATGGCCTCCGTACGTGCGGGGCCGCATTCCAGGTGACAATGCTTGCATGCCAGGTTGCACTTGTAACCCACGTTGATCTGCAATGTGGTCAGCGGGTCGTTCGTGACGCGGTGCCTTTCAGGCACCATGCCGATGAACGGCGGTACGACCGCCATCGCCTCTGTCACGGTTTCTTCGGGCATGATGTCCTACAGCTCTTGCTCTTCGATGATCTTGAGGGCCTGCACGCCGTGGGCGAGAGCGGCGCCGCCGCGGATGGCGTTCGTCACGTGGAAAGCTTCGGCGATCTGCGCCTCATCGCAACCCATCTGCAGGCAGGTGTTGGTGTAGGCGTCGATGCAGTAAGGGCACTGCACGGCGGCGGCTACGGCAAGCGCGATCAGCGCCTTTTCGCGGGCGGTCAGTGCGCCGTCCTGGAAGACCGCGCCATAATAGTTCATATACTTGTCCCAGAGCTCGGGGGACAGGGAGCCGACGCCGTCGGCGGAGAAGTTGGCAAGGCCTGCGGGATCATAATAGGTTTCCATGGTACGTCCTTTCGCTTCCATTTGATAAGACTTTAACCATTATAAGATTGCATCTTATAAATTGGCTAAGAAAGAGACGTTAATCCGCAAATGTGCCTTGAATCCCATAGTTTGGCTGAAAATGTGAAATTAAGGCGACCTTAGTTTCACATTTTCAGCTCGGCTGTGCGGATGCGCTCGATAGCCTCGGCCATGATGGCATCGGCGTCGTTCGTGACGATATCCAAGCCCTCAGCACGGAATTCCTGCACGTCCTGGATGCCGAAGTACAGCTGGCACAATGCGCGAATCTGGTCCCAGCCGTAATTCCAGTCGCCGACATACCCGCCGACTGTCGTCACGTAATAGGCGTGTTTCGCGCGCACAAGTCCAGTCGGAATCCCTTCGGGGCTGTACGTGAACGTGACGCCTTGGGCGCACAACAGTTCGAGATAGACTTTCAGCTGGGCAGGGAAGGAGAAATCCCAGTACGGCGCCGCAAACACAACGGCGTCGGCCTGCGCAAGCTGCTTTGCGTAATCGAATACGGGATGGCTGAAATCGTTCGCCGCGACGCAGTCCGAGCGCTCGAGAACCAGTTGCCCGGTCAGGGGTTGCAGCTTGTCGCCTTCGTCTTCGAGCACGAGCGTCTCCAGCTCGTAGCCGCCTTGCTCGAGCAATCGGTCCAGCAGCACGCGGGCGAGCCGTTCCGTGCGCGAGGTCTCGCGGTTGACGCAGGCGTCGATGTAGAGCAGTTTCTCCATGGGGCATCCTTTCTAGTTTGGCCGTACTTTATGCTAACCCATCGTCGACGGTTTCCCGTTGGGGCGGCGACCTTGCGGATTGATTATAGAATCTCCGAATGGCGCACGAGGTCCAGGAATAGCCCCTTTGCTTTCCCTGCCAATCGGCGGGCGTACAATGGCGGATAGCGAAACGATGCGACAACGCGAGAAAGGATGCGGCCATGTTGGATATCGGCACCCAGGCACCTGATTTCAAGCTTCCGGACCAGGATGGACAGATGCGCTCTCTGGTGGATTTCCGTGGGCAGAAGGTGATCCTGTACTTCTATCCGCGCGATATGACGTCGGGGTGCACGAAGCAGGCTTGCGGCTTCGGCGAGCTGTACCCGCAATTCCAGGAAAAGGGCGCCGTCGTAATAGGCATCAGCAAGGATACCGTCGCCTCGCATAAGAAGTTCGAGGAGAAATACGGCTTGCCGTTCATCCTTCTTTCCGATACCGAGAAGACTGTCATTCAGGCGTATGACGTCTGGAAGGAGAAGAACATGTACGGCAAAAAGACCAT
>CAYOBD010000096.1:0-7899 GCA_964402005.1 uncultured Eggerthellaceae bacterium | reverse complement strand
GTGTACGCGAAGGGCAATTGCGAGCGCATCGGCATCGATGCTTCGTTCATCGGCTATGAGTCCATCGCTGCCGAGGGCAAGCAGAAGATGGAGGTGCCGCTGCCCGACCACAAGACGGCCATTGCGCATGTTGTGGACATCATCAAGGAGACGGGCAAGGATTTCATCGGCATCGGACATCGCGTCGTTCAGGGCGGCTGGTATTTCCCCGAGTCGAAGATCGTGACCGACGAGAGCCTGGGTTGGGTGCGCGAGGTTGCTCCGCTTGCTCCGCTTCACAACTACGCCGAGGCCGACGTTATCGAGATCTGCCGCGAGATGTTCCCCGACAAGGGCAATGTGGTCGTGGCCGATACGTCGTTCCACTACAACATTCCCGAGAAGGCGCACCGCTATGCGCTGCCGCGCGACGTGGTCGACAAGCTGCACATCCGCAAGTACGGTGCCCACGGCACGAGCCATCGCTACATCTGGCGCGCTTCCAAGGAGCTGCTCGGCGACGACCTGCATAAGCTGGTCAGCTGCCATCTGGGCAGCGGTGCAAGCCTCGCTGCCATCCACGACGGCGCCGACATGGACACCACCATGGGCCTCACGCCGCTCGACGGCCTGATCATGGGCACTCGCTGCGGCACGATTGACCCGGCTACCGTGTGCTTCCTCGTGCGCGAGGGCGGCTACACCATCGACGAGGTCGACACCATGATGAACAAGCAGTCCGGCCTGCTGGCGCTTTCGGGCGTGAGCTCGGATTCGCGTGACATCGAAGAGCGTGCAAACGCCGGCGACGAGTGGTGCAAGATGGCGTTCGACATGTTCTACTATCGCACCGGCCAGCTGATCATGGAGATGGCACAGTCCATGCACGGCTTCGACACCATGGCGTTCTCGGCGGGCATCGGCGAGAACTCGCCGACCATGCGTCTGGGCGTGGCCAAGGAGCTCGAGTGGATGGGCGTGAAGATCGACGAAGAGAAGAACGCGATTCGCTCCGACGATGCACGCATCATCTCCACCGACGATTCCGCCATCCGCGTGCTCGTGGTTCCCACGAACGAGGAGTACATGATTGCGCTTGACGTTGTGGAGCTGCTGGGCTAAAACGGCCGCACAATCAGTCATAATAAGAGGGCGCTGCTCAATTGCGGCGCCCTTGTTGTTCGATGCCCGAGAGAAGGGGTCGCTATGGGTGAACATGCAGCTCTTTATCCGTTCACTGCTATCGTGGGGCAAAACGATATGAAGGCGGCCCTGTGTCTGAATGCCGTGCAGCCGGGGATCGGCGGCGTGCTGATCACTGGGGAGCGCGGCACGGCGAAGACGACGGCGGTACGCGCACTTGCCGGCTTGATCGGCGATAAGCGCGTTGTCGAGCTGCCTTTGAATGCAACTGAGGATCGTGTGGTGGGCACGTTGCGCATCGATGCTCTCATGGAGGATGGCGCACGCGTGCTTGAGCCGGGCATTTTGGCTGAAGCCGATGACGGCATCCTGTATGTGGATGAGGTGAACCTGCTCGAGGATCACATCGTCGACCTGCTTCTGGATGCTGCGGCAACGGGCATGTGCCGCGTGGAGCGCGAGGGGGCATCCAGAGAGTATCCAGCGCGTTTCGTGCTCGTAGGTACCATGAATCCCGAGGAGGGGTCATTGCGCCCGCAACTGCTCGATCGGTTCGGGTTGTCGGTGCGTGTGGATGGCTCTTTGTCGCGGGAGGAGCGGCTTGAGCTGTTGAAGCGGCATATCGAGTTCGAAGCCGATCCCGAGTCGTTCTGCACGCGCTTTGCGGAGAGCGAGCGGCTTCTCGCGCAGCGCATCGCCGATGCGGCGGACTTGTATCCGCAGGTGGCATATCCCGATGACGCTGCCGAACTTGCGGCGGGAATCTGCGAGGCAGTGGGAGTCGACGGCTATCGGGCCGACATCGCGATCATGCGCACAGCACGGGCTGCAGCCGCGTTCGACGGACGCGATGCGGTCGACCGCGAAGACGTCATCGCTGCGGCGCGCTTCGCATTGCCGCATCGCATGAAGCATCTGCCGTTCGAGGAGGCTGACCTGACTGACGATATGCTGGTGCGAGCTGTTGCCGCATGCGAACGCGAAGAGCTCGGGCTTCTGCCGTTTGAGGAAGAGCTAGAACCTGCATCGAATGATTCTGCAAATTGCAACATGATGGAGCCAAACGCAGAACCTGAGGTTCTGGCATCTGATGGAACGGACGGGTCCGCATCAAAAAAAGCCCAGGGGTAGTGCCGGATCGCGCGGTGCTGCCCTTAGTAGACGTTGAAGCGGCGTCGTTTCGCGCGCGCCCCATCGAAACGCCTTTCAATCGTGTAGAGCGGGCGCGTGCCGCGCGTAAGGGCGTGCAGGGCGGACGTTCGGGTGGCGGGCATTGCATCGGTTCTGCGTACAGCGCGGCTTCGGGGAAGATTCATCTGGTCGATAGCGTTGTTGCGCGGATTGCGCAGGGACGCGATTTGAAAAGCCCGCTGGACGAGAGCGATCTTCGTTATCAGAAAATCGCGGGGCGTGCGCGGCGCAATATCGTGTTCGTTGTCGATACGAGTGGGTCTATGCTTGCGGCCGAGCGTCTTGCCCAGGTGAAAGGCTGCGTTGCCTCGCTTTTGGAGGATGCCTATGTGACGCGTGCGCGCGTAGCCTTGGTGGGTTACGGTGGCATTCGGGCGCGCCTTGTGCTGCCATTCACCTCATCGGCTGAGCTTGCCGAACAGCGAATCGGCGGGATGAGAGGCGGAGGCACCACCCCGCTCATGGGGGCGCTTGCCATCGCCGCCCATCTGATCGAAGGCCTCGACGGTGAGCCGGCCGAGGTGATTCTTCTTTCCGACGGTCGCTACGATCGGTCGGGCGCCCAAGCGACGCGCAGGCTGCGCGCTTTCGGGGCATTCTGCCGCCGTAAGCACGCTGTCATTCATCTCGTCGATGCGGGATCGGGAAAGAAGACGGCGCGCCGACGCACTGCGCTGCTGGCGTCATTGCTTCAAGCGGATTTCCGCACGCTCGATGATCTGCGGGCATGATGGGAGAGCGCTTCCGATATGCCCATAGCGCTTATTCGCCGGTCTCCCAGCTCAAGGTATAGCTGCCATTGGAGACGTCGAGTTGGGCCGTAGCCCCCATGAGCAGGGGATAGTTGTTATCGCCATGTCCTGCGGGGAAGCCGAACGCCACAGGGATGTCGAGGTCGTCCAGATATTGCCGCGCGATCATATCGGCCATCGACTTGAATGTGCCGCCCCGCGAACTGCCGTCGTAGTCGTCCATATCGACCGGTACTTCTGTCCATTCGCCGAACACGATTCCGGAAGCGTTATCGAGTACGCCTAGGTGCTTCAGGATGGCAAGGTAGCGATGTACGTGTTGGACGTCTTCGCCGATATCCTCCAAGAACAGGATATAGGGCTGGTCGATTTTTGTGCTGTCATGGGCGGTGCCGAGCACCGACGTGAAGGTGGAAAGATTGCCGCCGATCAGAATCCCCTCAGCTTGGCCCTGCTTGTCATAGTCAGAGCCCTCGCAGGTGTAGGACGGGATTTCGCCTTGCAGGATTCGCCGCTCGGCCTCGGCGCATTCCTGCGGGAAGTCGCCGAACGTAGCGCTCATGCAGGCGTGTATCGAAGGAAGTCCGGTGCTCGTCCATGCGGAGTGGAGCACGCTGATGTCGCTGTAGCCGATCACGAGCTTCTTCGAAGACGCAATGAGATCGACAGGTATCTCGTCGAGAACCTCAGAGGCTCCGTATCCGCCGCGTACACAGAATATGGCTTTGATGTCCGGATCTTCGAGGGCCCATGTCAGGTCTTCGATGCAGTTTTCGAGTGTGCGCTCTTTCACGCGGACGTATTTGCCCTCAACAGGGATATAGCCCCACTGCTTCAACCCTTCGATCGTCGCGTCAACTTGCTCTTCGCTGGGAAGGCTTGAGGGCGCTATCACGGCGATGGAGTCCCCCTCGGCAAGGAAAGGTGCACCGAGCTCCGCAGTTTGCCCGGTATAGCTGATCGTGCATGGCGTATCCACGCCTTCGTCTGTGGTCTTCTTCTCTACTGCGCTGACTGCTTGAGACGTGCTGGCATCTCCAGACGTGTCCTTCGGTGTTTGCTGCGTTTGGCCGCATGCCGCGAACAGCATCATGCTTGCTGCGAACAGCCCGATCGTTGCGATTCTTATGCTCTTCATCCGTTATCGCCTTTCTGTATGTATCGCCGGGGATGGTAGTTGGTCCCGAAAGCGGGTGAGCCGGAAGTTCTGCTTTTTTGCCTCACTCGCTTTCGCGTACGGATACGATCCATTCGCAGCGCAGTTCCCAGAGACCTGCTTCGAGGTATTCGCGCGGGCAGTTTTCGGCCGAATCGAACAGACGCTGCCAGCTTTGCAGAATTTCACGTTTCACAACGGGATAGAACGACGTGGAGAACGCGTCAGCCGTGCTTTTGAGCCCCATATTGGAGACTTTGCGTTCGAACGCATCTTCGTCAGCTGAATCGGAGCCGATGTATTCCAAATTGAGCATGCGGTTCCAAACGCGCGAATCGAACAGGACTGCTCGATCACGCGGTACGGAAAGCTCGATCAGATAGCAACCGGCGCCCGAGAGCGCGAGCCGCCAATCGGAGTAGCACCAGATGCCCGATTCAGCGCCTTCGGGCGGAGCCACGAATTGCGGCGCATACTGCGCGAAAAACGAGTACGCCTGCTGGAATACCCAGCTGCCGGTGCCGTACTTGCTCTGCACGTATTCGCGCTTCACGCGCGAGAATCCATCGCGCTCGATGGCGTCGATCACCACCTGGGTCTGCGCAGTGAATAGCGTGATGGTTTCGGTTTCCATTAATCGCTCCTGACCGATGCGTGCGGATGTTGCGCGCTGGCTTTATGCACCCTCGTAGATTTCAACCTCCTGTACCCATTCGGGCAAGATTTCCCAGATTGCGCCTACGTTCAGGTCCATACGCGGATTGGGGGCGGCAAGCACGCGCTGCCAGCTGGACTCGATCTTGCGCTTGAGCATGGGGTAATGG
Organism: uncultured Eggerthellaceae bacterium; assembly: GCA_964402005.1. Taxonomy (GTDB): domain Bacteria; phylum Actinomycetota; class Coriobacteriia; order Coriobacteriales; family Eggerthellaceae; genus CAYOBD01. Next base: position 2,854 of record CAYOBD010000096.1, on the reverse strand, counting down.
TTCCCCAGCTCACCCGAGATAAGCGCCGCCTCGTTGCCGATGCCGAAGCGTGCGAGCTCTTCGTTGTGGGCAGCTTCGTCAGCTGCATCGCGCGGCACATACCACAGGTTCACGCGGTATCCCCAGCGATCGTAATCAAGCACGAACAGAGGCTCATCGGGTACATCGAGTGTAAGCGAGATCGTGTTCGGTGCGGCGGGCAGCCGCTGCTCCTCGGTCAGTGCAAGCCAGATGGGGAACTGCGCTTCGGCGGGCATCTGCACGCGACCGCGGCACATCTCCGTAAGCCAGCGGTACAGCCCGATGTAGTAGTCGGAGATTTCGGCGTTCTTTGCGCGTACATACTCTTCGCGCACTAGGTAACGTCCAGTATTATTGATTTCGTCCCAAACCTGGGGGACTTGACGCGTCCATGCCCTCATCCTGTTTGCCTTTCCTGACATCAAAGGGATTTTGGCCAGTATAGCAAAGGGTCTGCCCGCAAAAGCGTTCTGCTTCAGCAGGCAGAGGAGTTCCGTGTTATGCTTTACGCTGTGCGATGGGCGGTCTGCCACGGACGTCGCACGAAGCATGAGAACCGTTCCAAGCTGCTTTTGAGAACGGACTTGCGGCTTGCATCTGCTATGCGGGCTGTTCGTTTGGTCCCTGTCTGCAATCGGGGCCAGAATCTGTTGAGCGCACAGGGCAACTAGCGCTTGAATACAGCAAATCGGACAGAATGGGTGTCTCTATGGATTTTAAGCAGTTGCGATCGTTTATTGCCGTGATTCGCTACGGCAGCTTTACGACGGCCGCGCAAAAACTGCGGGTATCGCAGCCGACGGTAAGTACGCATATCCGCCAGCTTGAGGAGGAGTTGGGAATGCCGCTCGTCGTGCGCAATGCCAAGCGCATCGAACTCACGGCAGGCGGCTACAAGGTATACGACCAGGCAACATCCATGCTCGCGATGCACGATAAGATGCTGCAGAGCATCCGACGCAAAGAGGACGTCGCCGTGTACCTGGGTGCTTCGTCTATCCCTTCAGGCTATATTCTTCCGCGTCTGCTCAAGGGGTTTTATGCCCGATACCCGAAGGCGCGGTTCGTTATCGCGCAGGACTCGAGTCAGCCGGTAATCAATGGCATGGTGTCGGGGCTATACGAGCTTGGTTTCGTCGGTATGCTCGCAAAGGAGGACGCTCTCGATTACACGCCCTTTTTCAAGGATAGAATCGTCATTGCCGCATCCAACGAGGATCGCTTTGCAAGCATCGATCGCAAAGATAGGGATGCTATTGCGCGCATGCTGCGTGAGGAGCGCTTCATTCTGCGCAAAGCGGGCAGCGCCACACGTTCGGCAAGCAACAAGGTCCTCGAGCAGTTGGGGATAAGCGAATCCAGCCTCAATGTGATTGCGACCCTCAACGATCAGGAAGCGACGAAGAACCTGGTCGAAGCTGGTTGCGGCATCGCCATGCTCTCGGAGCTTGCCGTGCGCGACCGGGTGAAGGCGGGGCGGATGCTTGCGTTCGACGTGCCTGGTGTTGAGGCGTTTCGTGAGTTTTACGTTGTGCGCCGCAAGAATGCCAGACTCAGCGAGCTGGCCGAGGCGTTCTTCGATTACGTCGTGAAGCAGAACGACGAGTAACACGCAGCGATGCGGCGCACGGCGCTCGTGCTTAAGTCGAAGCTCTCGTTGCTTCGATGGTTCCACGCAAGCGCATCGTGGGCTCTATCGCTGCTGCGGCCGCTGGTCGCAATACACTATAATCGCGATTGCGGAAAGCAACAGGGAATGGGGGACAGATATGGGACAAGCTCCCAACTACGAATTGCTGCGGAAGCTCCCGCAGGTCGAAGAGGTGCTTCATGACGAGGCGCTCGCCGATCTAGATTGCGTTCAGCGCGATGCTGTGGTCGGTGCCGTGCGTGCCGAAATCGACAGCCTGAGGCAGGCGGTGCTTGCAGGCGGCGAACCCCGCATCGAAACTGCCGAGATTGCGCGTGCTGCACGTGTCCGCGTGCAAGCGCTTACGACGCCCTCGCTGCGACGCGTCATCAATGCGTCGGGCGTCATCATCCATACGAACCTAGGGCGCAGTGTGATGGCGCGCGAGGCAATCGATGCCGTAAACGAGGTCATTGCAGGATATTCGACGCTGGAATACGACCGCGCAACGATGGCGCGCGGCAGCCGCCATGCGCACTGCGAGGCGTTGATCTGCTCGTTGACCGGCGCAGAGGCGGCGCTTGCCGTGAACAACAACGCTGCTGCCGTCATGATGGTGCTCTCCACGTTCGCAGCCGGCCATGAGGCTATTGTGTCGCGTGGCGAGCAGGTCGAAATCGGTGGGTCATTCCGCATTCCCGACATCATGCGGCAATCGAATGCGCATATGGTCGAGGTGGGCACCACGAACAAGACGCATCTCGTGGATTACGAGCGCGCGCTGACGGACGACACGGCCATGGTGCTGAAGGTACATCCGTCCAACTATCGCATGCTGGGTTTTGTCGAGTCGGTATCGATCCATGATTTGCGCACGCTCGCCGATACGCACGGCAAGAAGACTGGGAACCGCGTGCTCGTATACGAGGATCAGGGCTCGGGGGCGTTCCTGCGGCTTTCGGTGTTCGGGACGTATGCGGAGCCAGCTGTTGCCGAATCGCTGTCTGCTGGCGCCGATCTGGTTTCGTTCTCGGGCGATAAACTGCTCGGTGGGCCCCAAGCGGGCATCATCGTGGGTCGAGCGGATCTGATTGCCCAGCTCAAAGCCAGCCCGCTTGCACGCGTGCTGCGTTTGGACAAGATGACGCTCGCGGCCCTCGAGGCAACGCTGCGCATCTACTTGGATCCCGATGCGGCTCTCGG
>CAYOBD010000095.1:2971-8050 GCA_964402005.1 uncultured Eggerthellaceae bacterium | reverse complement strand
CGCGCATGCCCATCTCGACAACGACGAAGTCATCTTGCGCGGAAGCATCAAGCAGCGTTCGCGGTACGCCCAGTTCGTTGTTCCAGTTCGCACGCGTCGCAGAAACCGTATGCGCGGCACCGAGCACAGCGCTCACGATGTTTTTCGTAGTCGTCTTGCCGGTTGAGCCGGTCAGACCCACAATCGTGCCCTCGAAATAATCCGAACGCCACGTGCCGGCCAAGGCGCTTAACGCCTGAGCGGATGCGTCACCAACGCCGCAGCTGCACCAGCGCGCACGGCTGCGAGTGCATAGTCGTGACCGTCGACCCGCTCACCCACAAGCGCAATGTACAAGCTGTCCTGCGGCACTTCGCGGGAATCCCACGTAATGCCTGATAAGAGCTATCACAATCGATAGTACCTGCGAGCACCGTGCCACCGACGGCAGAAATGATATGTTCGAGATCCATACGCATGAGCGGTGAAACCTGCCTTCTATGCCCCGAATGCCCGATTGAGTTCTTCAGCTGCCACAACGCAGTCGTCGAACGGATGCACTTCATCACCTATGATCTGATAATCCTCGTGGCCCTTACCGGCGATGAGGATCGAATCTCCCGGTTGTGCGTAGGCAATCGCCCGCGCGATAGCAGCCCTGCGGTCGGGCTCGACTTCGAACTTGTCCTTGTCTTCCGCCATGCCGCCCACGATGTCCTCGATGATGGCATTGGGGTCTTCGTTTCGAGGATTGTCCGAGGTCACGACCGCCCAATCGGCAGCAAGCGCCTTGCTGCCCATGATGGAGCGTTTGGTCGCATCGCGATCGCCACCGCAGCCGAACACCACGATGGTCCGGCCTTCGGTAATCGCCTGGATGGTCGCAATCGCCTTCTCGAGCGCATCGGGCGTATGCGCGTAGTCGACGAACACCGACACGCCGCCGTCATGGGCAGCGGATACGCGCTCGATTCGGCCCGGCACCTGCGGAGCCTGCTTCAACGCGGCCACGATGGTGTCGGCCGAGATGCCCAACGCCAGCCCGATGCCGAACGCGCACATCACGTTCTCCACATTGAAGCGACCTACCAGCGGATAGGTGAAATCGTAGCTGCGACCGCGCACCTCGAGCACCACATGGGTGCTTGAAGGCGACAGATCCACCTCTACGGGATGGATCTGGGCCGACTTATCGAAGCCGCAGGTGATGATCCAGTCGTCGGCAGCCGAGCAGCGGCGCAGCAGCTCGCGACCCCATTTGTCGTCGATGCAGATCACGCGCTTGGCAGGATATGCCCGCGAGAACAGCAGCGCCTTGGCTTCGAAATAGGCCTCGAACGTGTGATGGTAGTCCAAATGGTCCTGCGTCAGATTGGAGAAAGCCGTGACCGCAAAACGCGTGCCCCACGTACGCGAGAGATCGAGCGCATGCGAGCTTACCTCCATCGACACCACATCGCAGCCGGCATCGCGCATGCGCGCAAGCACGTTCTGCAGATCGGGTGACTCCGGTGTCGTGTGCGCAGCCTTCTCATGAACGCCGTTGATCTTCACGCCCACGGTGCCCACTACGCCAGCACGCCGACCGGCGGCCCGCGCGATTTGCTCGACCAGATAGGTCGTGGTCGTCTTGCCGTTTGTTCCGGTCACGCCCACGAGCTGCAGGGCCTGCGACGGATTTCCGTAGAAATTGGCCGCCACATGGGCCATGGCTTTGCGCGAATCGTCAACGACGACGATGGTTACATCGGTGGCATCCGCCAAATACAGCTTGCGCTCTACGACCAGGAATTTCGCACCGCGGTCGATGGCGTCCTGAGCAAATGAGTGGCCGTCGGTTACCAACCCCACGATGCAGAAGAACATATCACCGGGCTTCACGGCGTCCGAGCGGTACGCCAAGCCCCCCACGGTTTCGGAACCGTTGCCGATGATGGTGCATTCAAGTCCCGAGCAAAGCTCTGAGCAGGTCTTTCCCATGCTGACTGTACGCTCCTATTCGGAAGTGATGTTATAGCGGTCTATCGCGCTTTCCATTATAGCCTTAAACCCGGGGGTCACCACGCGGTCGCCCGGGACGTTATCCGCCTGTATGTAGCACACCAAATCGCTCGAACTGTCATCGATGAACCCGCAGAAGGCGATGTTGTAAACGCCCAGTTGATAACCGCCGTTCTCTTCGTCGTAGATCTCGGCGGTGGAGGTCTTTCCGACCACCTTGTAACCCTCTATATCGGCCGCCGTGCCCGTGCCTTCCACAACGACGCCACGCAGCATCTCCACCATATCCTCAACGTCCTTCGGATCGTCGATCACCTTCTCGGTCGGCCACTCGGGCACTTCGCCCGTCTGCGGCTTCTCGATCAGGAAATGCGGCGTGACTTCGATGCCGCCGTTTTCGAGCGCCCCATAGAAACGCGCCATCTGAAGGCCTGTGACCGAAATGCCCTGGCCGAAACTGACGTTGTATCCCTGCACGCGTGACCAGTAGTCGAAATCGAGCAGATAACCCGTTTGCTCACCGGGATAATCCACGCCCGTCGAGTCGTGCAGATGGTATTTCATGATGGCGTTGTAAAGCTTGTCGAAGCCCATCTTCTCGGCGATCATCGATACGCCGATGTTCGATGACTTGGCGATGATTGTACTCACAGGCCAAGTAACTTCGTCGCGCTCCCACGCGTCGGAGACGATGTAGCCATCGGCCTCGATATAGGATGGGCACACGAACTCGGTGTCGGGCGTGATCGCGTTGTTTTCGAGCGCAGCGGTAGCCGTGACGGCTTTGAAGATCGACCCGGGCTCCAGCAGATTGGAGATGACTTTCAGCTGCATGGCCCCTTCTTTAACCTCGGTACGGTTGGCGGGGTTGAACAGGGGAAGCGATGCCGCAGCGTAGATTTCGCCGGTCTTGGCATCCATCACGACCGTCGTGCCGGTCTTGACGCCTGCATACTTGATGCCGTATTCCAGCCCCTTCTCGACTTCCTCCTGGAATTCGATGTCGATCGAAATGACGATGTCCTGTCCTTCTACAGCGGGCTTCGATTCGTGCACGCCGCCGGGGATGGGGGTGCCATCTGCGCCTATTTCGGCCTCGTAGTAGCCGGACGTTCCAGCCAACGTCGTGTTGTAGTACAGCTCAAGGCCCGACGCGCCCGTGTAGTACTCCGAGTTGTTTTCCTCATCGACCTCGATATTGACGCCGCCGATCACCTGGCCGCCCACCTTGCCGTAGGGATACTCACGGCGCGTATCTTCGATGAAGTAGATGCCGGGCAGCTCGAGCTCGCGCAAAGCCTCAGCCTTGGCGACATCGGCCTTGCGCTTGATGAACGAGAACGTGACGTCTTTGCCCGCCGCCAACGCGTCCATGTAGTCGGCAGGCGTACCGCCCAAGACCTCGGCTATCTGGCGAGACGTTGTGCCGGGGTTTTCCACCTCGGATGGATTGGCGTATACCGTGATGGCATCCACGCTGATGGCGAGGATGTTTCCGTTGCGGTCATAGATCGTGCCGCGGCGTGGCTCGATGGCGAACCCGATCGTGCGGCCTTCTGATGCGCGCGCCGAATACTCGGGCGCCACGATCACCTGCAGGAAAAACAGCCGCATGAAGAACAGGATGGCAAGCGCGCCGAACAGGATGATGACCCACATCGTACGGTTGGATCCGCGCGCCACCATGCGCTCGGCGCCTTTCCCGCTTTTGCCGCCGCCGTTGCCGCCGCCGGATTCCGGACGCAGCGCATCATCGATCCAATTTCCAGATGAGGAAGATCGGGAATGAGAACGGGAACCGGATGACGACGAGTATCCGCCGCGCGAATCACGCGGATTGCGGCCGCGCCCGGCCATGGCTACTCCGCCGCGCCGATGACGTTATGGATGGTTCCGGAGAACGACAGGTTGCCATCGGCGTCCGTGGCCACGACATCGGCCGGCAAGGCGATGGCACCCACCTCGTAGGGAGTGGTCATGCCCATGCGCTTAGCCGCGCCCTTAAGCACCGACGTGCTGGTCAGGCCGCTTTGCTCCATTTCGAAACCCGTTCCAACCGAACGGGCCTCGGCGATTTGCGTGGAAAGCTCATCGCTCTCACGCATCGTCGTCACCGTCGCAGACGTAAGCGCGATGCGCACGCAGCACACGACCGCGATCACGACCAGGATCACGGCGATGGAGCGTGCGAGGATGACGATGGACGACGAAGCGTTGCCCTGCTTACGCGAGGATCTGCGCGAACCGGGTAGAACCTCGACGCGCGATCTGCGCGCAGGCACATGGGCGGGCACAGCCGTGCCGCGATATGCTGGCTGAGGAACGGGCACGGTCCCACCTTCCTGGTTCGTTTGGCGCCCGAAGGCGCCCTGCTTCATTCAAACGTGGGCTTTAGAGCTTGCGCGCAACACGCAGCTTCGCGCTGCGGGCGCGCGGATTGCGCTCGATTTCGCCCTGCGTGGGAACGAGGGGTTTGCGGGTGACAGGTTCGAGTATCGGCTTCCGGTTGCAGACGCATACGGGCAGGTCGGGCGGACATGTGCAGCGATCCGCGAACGATGCGATCGTGTCTTTCACGATGCGATCCTCCAGCGAATGGTACGAGATGACTACCAGCCTCCCGCCGGGATTGAGCCAGCGGACCGCAGCTTCAAGCCCTTCTTTCAGCACGGCCAGCTCCGAGTTGACTTCGATCCGCAGCGCCTGGAACGTCCTCTTCGCAGGATGCCCCCCGCTTCTGCGGGCCGACGCCGGGATGGCGTCCTTGATGACATCCACCAGCTGCTCGCTCGTTACGATAGGTTCGATCTGCCGGCGGCGGACGATGAAGTCCGCGATGCGGCTGGCCCACTTCTCATCGGAGTACATACGGATGGTCCGAGCGACCTGTGTACGAAGCACTGCATCACCCTTCCCGGGAAGTACACGATGCTCGTGCGTTCCATCGCCACCTTCGAGGGCGTCATCGAGCAGCTGTGCCCCGACCTGAACCTGTTTGAGCTCGTTTCCGGCAAGCTGATGGACCGGGCCAAAAAGAACCTGGACGTCAGCAAGGAGCTGCTTTCCGCCGGCAAGGACGCGCTGGACATCGGCAAGAAG
>CAYOBD010000095.1:0-2961 GCA_964402005.1 uncultured Eggerthellaceae bacterium | reverse complement strand
GTTTACTCGGGTCCATCCGCATATCAAGGGGGCCATTCTCCTTGAAGGAGAAGCCGCGGGACGTCGTATCTATCTGCGGAGACGAAACGCCCAGATCGAACAGAATCGCGTCGATGCCGGGCACTTCGCAGCTCATGAGCAGCTGATCGAGTTCTCCGAAGTTGCCATGCACGAGCTCCAGATGGGGCCGCTCGTTTTCGGGAATCGATTCCAGCCTGATGCGCGCAGCGGTAAGTGCCGCGTCATCCTGATCGATTCCTATGAGCGTGCCCGCGCTTCCGAGCCGCTTGGCCGCTTCGAATGAATGCACTGCACCGCCGAGTGTTGCATCCACGAATGTCTGCTGCGTTTGTAAATCCAAATATTCGAGGCACTCGGCGAGCAGGACCGGTATATGCCGATATTCGTTTGTCACGGTGCCGCGCCCTAGCTCAGCAGACTTGCGATGTCTATCTCGCTCATCGCCTCGCTGCGGCGCTCCTCGCTCCAGACCTCGAAGAAGCCCGTGTTGCCCACGATGACCACATCGCGCTCGATGCCGACCATTCCGCGCAGCTCGGCCGGCAGCAAGATGCGGCCCGCCTTATCGGTCTGCACGTCGTACGCCAAGCCCTTCAAGTAGCTCCGGAAGCGAAGCTGCTCGCGATTGGTGGAGTTGAATCCGCCGAACTTGTCGGTGAAGATGCCGTCCACCCACGCGTTGAAGCTTTCCTGGCCGTCGAACACCATCAGGTGGTCCTCGGTGAGAGCACACGCCACCACGAGGTCTTCGGACAGGACCTTGCGGAACTTCGCGGGAAGGGAGACGCGACCTTTCGCATCTGTTTTGAAGCGGTAGGAGCCGTTAAGATCAACGACTTTCCTGACCTCCTCCATTTGGCCCTCCTGCCACGTTCCCCAGAGTCTTATCCAGCGTTTGCAATTCTAGTCCACTATGCCCCACAACGCAACACTTTTTTCCACTTCGGCGACATTTTCCCCACATGAGGGCACACTTCCGCCCCCAAAGGCAAACGGCCTGTCCGCGAGTGGAACGCGAACGCGCAATGAGGCTGAAAAGCGAGTCGATAATCCGACCACAATATGTGGTGTTCGGGAAAGGGCGTGGGTACAACCAGAGCTAGCAAGGCGCGCTGAGCGGCAGCGTGCGCTTTGCGAGGCGCGCGGTTTGCAGCAGCACGCGCTATTTCTGCATCTTGGCGCGCGGATGGGCGGCAATGTACTCCTCGCGGATGTGCGCGCGGTCGACGTGGGTATAGATCTGCGTGGTTGAGATATCCGAGTGCCCCAGAATCTCTTGGATTACGCGCAGATCGGCACCGCCGGCCAACATATGCGTGGCGAACGAATGGCGCAGCGTGTGCGGATGCAGATCGTCGACGCCGATTGCTGCGCCCGCGCGTGCGACGATGGCGTGGATGCTCTGGCGCGTCAAGCGGCTGCCGCGGTTATTCAGGAAAACCGCCGATGCCGGCTTGCCCGCCTTCATCAGGTGCGGGCGTCCCTTGGCGAGATAATCCTGCAACGCCGCCAATGCAGCACCGGAGATGGGAGCGACACGCTCCTTGCCGCCTTTTCCGAAAACGCGCAGATATCCGTCCTCCAACAGGCAATCCGCCACATTCAGACCCGAGCATTCGCTGACGCGCAAGCCGCAGCCATACAGCACCTCCAGGATGGCGCGATTGCGCAGCGATGCAGGATCGTCGCCCAGCTGGCGATCCAGCAGATCCTGCACCTGCTGGATGGAAAGCACATCCGGCAACGTCGTCGGCGCCTGGGGGATGCGAACCGTGGCCGCAGGGTTGTCCTGCGCATACCCGTCGCGCACCAGGAACTTGTGGAAGCCTTTCAGCACCGAGATATGGCGGTCGATGCTCTTGACCGCATAGCCGCGCTCGGTCATGTCAGCCTCGTAGGCGACAATCGCATCGCGGTCGATGCGTTCGACGGCGGTTATGCCCGCCTCCTCCAAGAAGAGGGAATAGTCTGCAAGGTCGGCAGCATACGCCTCCACGGTCAGGGGCGATGCTCCTTTTTCGACCCGCAGGTACGACACATACTCTTCTATGGCACGGCTTAGCAGCATACGCGCATTGTACCGCCGCAGGATGCGAAATTAAGGCGACCTTAATTTCACATCCCAAATGCGCTGTGCGCAGAGCACGGCAACGGTAACCAAATGCGAAATTAAGGTCGCCTTAATTTCGCATCCTGCGAACGCCGATTACCCTTGGTAGTAGCGACGCTGCTCGTACTTCGGCTCGCAGCACACGTTGATGCCCAGGCTGCGGTAGAGCTGCTCGTCGTCCGTGGGGATGATGTGCGAGAAATACGCATCGCAGCCACGCAGCTCGCAAGCATGCTCGAGTGCGCGTCCAGCAAGCGGGCTGGTAAGCGAACTGGTGGATAGCGCAATCAGCATCTCGCGCGGATGCAGATGCGGGTTTTCGTGGCCGAGCTGCTCGGTGCGCAGACGGCAGATGGGCTCAAGCGCCGCATCGCTGATCACATAGATGTCGTCATCGATCCGCGCCTGCGCCTTCAACGCATTGAGCAGTACAGACGATGCCGCTCCGAGCAGCGTTGACGTCTTACCGGTAATCACTTTGCCGTCGGCGAGCTCCATGGCGCCCGCAGGACCGCCGGACTCCTCGGCTTTCGCGAGTGCCGCTTGACGCGCAGGCGACAGGTCGGGACCGACGTTGGCCTTCTTCATCAGCATCTCCGCCTTGGCAACCAGATCCTCGCCGGTTCCATTGCGACGTGCGTCCATAGCCGCCTGGAAATAGCGGCGCACGATTTCGTGGTTGGCTGCATCGCGCACAGCCTCATCGTCGAAGATGGCAAGGCCCGCCATGTTAACGCCCATGTCGGTGGGCGATTTGTAGGGGCTTTCGCCTGCAATGCGCTCGAACATGGCGTTGAGCACCGGGAAGATCTCGATGTCGCGGTTGTAGT
>CAYOBD010000094.1:0-8125 GCA_964402005.1 uncultured Eggerthellaceae bacterium | reverse complement strand
ACACGCCGAGATAACGGAAGTATCCCTCTTCCTTCATCTTGTACAGTTCCTCAAACCGCCAGCAACCCTCGCTTGCCACCACAGCGATTCCGGCAGCTTTCAATGCAGCACTTTTAAGCTGGAACGTTTAACGAGGTAGGAGTTCAAACAGCAATTCTTCTAATCGTTCGCGCCGAAAGTCGGCACCAATGCGCCCTTCGCCTATTTTTTCGAAATTAGTCAATACCCGTAAAAGGCACCATCGAGGATTCAAACATCCGTGGCAAAGAGAAGCTCGCCGTTTTTCAAGCACGCTGCCTGGGCACGATTCCCGAGGCCTTCTACGCCTACGATTTAGACACCGATGCCGCAATGGCGGATTTTGCACAAACGATGTTTCTTGTCATTGGAGCTGCCGTCGACGAATTGAATAGCGCCACAAGTCTAGGCATCTGGTAAAACCATACACCCAAGAATCACCCAAAAGTTCTAATCGCACTCGGGAGAAAGAGCTAAAACACTCTTTAAATACAATGCTTTACATACTTCGACCCATACCACTGTGTCTTGGTCTTCCAGTTTTCGCAGGGCATCATTTGTTTTCGGCGACCGTTGAAGGACTTCATTTCCGCGCGATAGCGATCAACCATCGTGAGCTTTAATCTTGGGCAGGTTTCTCATGATATTGGGCTTAAGCTTCGCAAGCTGGGGCGAGCTGACCGCGTACGCCGTTCCAAAAAGCAGCGCTGATCATATTCATAACTGACCTTGCGGCATTGCTTGGCGACCATCCTGTCAGGAGCCTTGTGATGGGCGTGGCCCGTGTCGCCATTGGACCTGTGGACCACTATGCGCTTCCACTTCTTCGCAATAAGAAGCGTGTGCACATCGTTTGCGATACCCCGTGAACAGCCAAACCAGTCATCTCGTTCTTCTTCTGCATTTGTATCAGGGTAATTCATGATAAGGCATTGCAATCCGCTCACGGCCGTGGCCTTGCGGAATTCGGAACTACGTATCGTGTTGTATCCATTCGTCAGGCATACCACCAAATACTTTCCCTGAAGCAGATGGCCGCCACCACAACAGGTCTTATTGTCAGGATGGGCCACAATCATCAAGCTGTCGCAGGATGCCAAATCAAGGGAGGCAAGAGTCTTCTTGCTAATGAAGCTGTTATTCTCCGTAACGCGAATTCTGTTCTGAGCGGCAACCTTTGAATTGCGCACAAGCGATACTGCAACGATTGCCGTTCCAGATCTCAGCGCATGGGCATTACCTGCTTAATCGACTTCAACGACATCAGAATCACTGGAGGAAAAGTTGACGGCCGAATTGGTCGCTGCAGCTGGGAACAGACCCACGCCGATGCACGTGGACGACCCACGCTTCATACTAAAAGCCGATCCTTGGAAAATGGATACTCCCGCCGGCTTGGAGGCAATAGTGGTCGGACGTCCCGCAGAAGTCTTGAGCTCGAAACTGCAAAGCGAGCGTGCCATGGATGACCGAGCACCGTGTTGGCATAATCGGCTGACTTGAGAGCCAGCAGAACCCATCCGCTGCCATCTGCCAAGCTCAACGAAAAGGTGCGATCACCATTGGGCTTAACTTCCCATCGGCAGTTGGACGCATTCTTGTTGCTAATAGCGCTCTGAACGACGTTGAGGGATTTGGCCTAACCCGCAGGTAAAGCCAAACCGCTGTTCACGCTCACGAAAGAGCTAGTGTAGCCCTAATAGTTAAGGGCAAACCTTTTCTGAGCAGCAGCGCCATTGCTATGGCACAGCTGCACCTGCGCATTGCCCAGTATGCTTCCATTTCGCACGCCCAGCATGCGGTTCATGCCCACAAGCTGAATGGTGTAGCAACGCTCTTCCAGAATGGGATGTTCCTTGAAGGTAAAGGATTGCGCAGCGTCGCCATTACCTGCGTACAGTTGCTATTGTTGCCGACAACGGCTTTTGCACCCCGTATATCGAGATACTGTTCGGTCTTCTCATTACGGAATCGCCAGCCTCCCAAAGACGACTCCGCCACCCACGTTGTGGAACCATCCGACATGCGAGCAGCCAAACATGCATTTCTCCCTTTGCAGTCAGGTATTTACCAGATGCCAGGGACTCGAAGGAATAGCGCTTTCCCTATACGCAATGCACCATCCACTTTTCGGAAATATCTCCCGTAAACGAGGAGACCTGCACGTTGGCACCTGCTGCTTTCGGGTTTCCCGAAACGTTTGCAGTAGCCTTTGAATTGATGATGCTGTAGATTGAGCAGGTAGCGCCGTCTTGTGCAGGTACAACTTCGCTGAGAACCCATGTTTGCGCCGTGAAGTAATTAAGGTCATACATCCAATTATTGGTTCCCGATTCCATATTCTTCCCAGTCACGTCAAGAGCCTTTTCACTTGCTTTATTGACAAGCAAACAGCCTGATCCGTTTTCCTCGATAGCCCATTGCTGCGCATCGCTTCTCACGTCTGGCAGCTGCAATACGTTCGCTCGCGATGCAACCTCGTATCCTTTCGCGCTAACCAACTTGCCCTACTTGGCGTTTGCCAACGCATAGTACCCGTCTTTGTATGTAAGACGGAAAACCTGCGCGCCCGTTTCGTTCTCGCGCCATTTCTGGATATTGGCGCATGCGGCAATTGATCCTGAATAGATACCAAGCACGCACGAAAGAACCTCGAGCGGAGCTATGGTGTAGTAGCCATCAGGATTTGCCTTCTCGCCGGGAGTCACCGACTCCGCTTTGGTAAAGCGGAGTCGCTTCACTGCACTGTCGTTGACACGGCATATCCAAACATTCGTCCCATCTTTGCTCGCCCCGAATATGCATCAAGAGCTAAACTAGAATTCAGAGCCGATTGAAGGCTGATCGTGACGCCTGCGCTGCGTACCGCAATCCGCTTTTGAGCCAGCGTCCCGTTTGATGAGTGCTACCACACGTTGGTACGGCTTGTGGCGCGACCGCTTTTCACATCCAGCATCTCCCCTGTGAGGGCATTGTGCAGCAACACATATCCTTTGTTGTCATGTATAGCAATCCAATACTATCGAGAGGTGTAAATACTGCTACGGATCTCGGCATTTACTGAATTCGATGACGCGGTGCAGGGACAACGAGCATAAACGAACCGCCGACCGAACCCTCAATAATGTATTGCCCGTCTGGAAGCACCGACCTGTTGTCTACAGCGAGCCTATCGGTAGCGGACTGAGCACCTGCTGTCGTCAAAGTCGTTGCCGAGATCGCACAAGCCGGAGAAATCCCATGGATGCGAATCCAAAAACTGCAAACATCGCAATAACCACGCTTAGAGCAAAAACCGCCTCACTGCCACCATTGAGCTCCTACCCCTCGAATAGTAGATCCCTTTGCACGCATTCTGTTGCAATAACGTAGGTCTCGCCTAAGGCACCACAACGAATCGCTCATGCCTAACAGCTATAATGTAATCACAGCATATGATTTGCACTCCGCCAATGCGGCATAGAAATGCAAATCATAGCGCAGGCGATACGCAATAGGAGAAAGAGGAGCCTCTCTCTAAGGTTGGACATATGCGAACTGTAAGAATCGGGAAACTCAAGCTGCCCGTCGTGCAGCTTGTCTCCGTAATAGCTGTGCTCGGCATTCTGGTTTTTATGCTGTACATGGCTCCGCTCCGCCTCGATGACTGGGCTTGGGGCGGAAACATAGGCCTCGATCGGCTCTCCAGCGGATTCGAAGGATACAACGGTCGATACGCCGGAGACATAGTCGTCATTCTTTTGACGCGCATACCCGCTCTCTTGAGAGCTATCGTTGAAACCACAGTGCTGGTCTCCATCGCTTTCAATGCATATCTTATCCTGCGGAAATCGCCAACTGCGTTTTCGGTGTTTCTGATGGCGTTTTCGTTGATGCCGCTCATGATTTTCACGCAAACGGTCACATGGGCCGCAGGTTTCGCAAACTTCGTGTTCTCGCTGGCCATCATGATGTACTTGCTGCGAGTATTCCTTCAAGTAGACGGAGGCGCCAAACAGGGAGCGCTAAAGAGCGCCTACGTCTTAGTCATCGTTTTCGTCGGACAGCTGTTCCTCGAGAATATCACGCTCTATACCATCTGCCTATGCATCGTCTTCACGGTAAGGAGCATCAAGAACCGCAGCAGCCGCTCGTTCTTCGTGCTGGCTTTGGCATGCTCGCTTGGAGGCGCTCTGCTCATGTTCTCCAACTCGGCATATATGAGCGCTTTTGCCGGCGATGGCGATTCCTACAAGACCATTGGCGTTGCAGGAAGCGGCTTCTTGAGCACATTGAAGCAATGGGCAAAGACTTACGCTTACGACATAGTGCCTTCTTGGATGTCCTCCTGCGGGCCGGCCTGTATCCTGCTCGCCCTCGGAGGCATCGGCCTCAGTGCAACCAAGCGAAGCAAAATGAGCTGCATCGCAATAACCGTCGGCGTGTTCATCCTTGGTGCTTGCCTCTACTCTATCGTGGATGGCGAATGGTTCACAATGATTGAACGAGGCGTGTACATACGCGCCCTGCTCTACTCGATGCTTTACCTCTATGTGCTCATTGTGCTTATGCTTTTTTCGAAGGATAGGTTCAAGACGCTTCTCATCGCATTTTCTCAGATACTCATAGTCGGGCCGCTTCTCCTCGTGAATCCTATCGGTCCACGCTGTTTTCTCGCTTCATATGCGCTTTGGTGCTTGCTTGCAGCGTTGATGGCCAAACAGGCTGTCAACGAGTTGATCCCCTTGGATGAGCTGAGTATGCAGCATTGGCGCAATCGCATATTGCTAGCCATCCCCTTCGTGCTTGTATTCGCAGTCTTATGCTGCTCAACCGTATCCCAATCGACGTCATGGCATATTTACGATTTACGCGCCCAAGCGACCGAATACGCAATTGAAAACAATTTGAAAACACTTGAGCTACCCGAGGTTCCGATGTCGCGATTCTATTGCTTCGGAGCAAACGTATCTAACAACAACGCATACTGGCTGGGCAACTATAAGCGGTTTTATGGAATCCCAGACGATGTAGAGCTCAGATTCCAGCTGTACAGCGATTGGGACGGAAGCAGATATGGGATTGACGACTGAAAGCACCGCACGCTGAAACCGTTTTAACACATCATCGAGGAGACCTGTGTGATTACCGCAAAGAGTGAATACAATCCCCCCGAAAGGCCAAGGGTGGACTTCATCGTCCCTTGCTACAACGAAGAGAGCAATGTTGCGGCGTTCTACGATGCGTTTACATGCGCATTTGAGGGATGTTCAGCTGAATGGCGTTTGGTAATGGTGGATGACGGAAGCTCCGACGGCACATTGGCCCAGCTTGCCAGAATCGCATCCGTCGATGATCGGGTTGCAGTCATCGGATTCTCACGCAACTTCGGAAAAGAAGCAGCGATATATGCTGGCTTGGAGCATATCGATGCCGACTATGTCGGGATAATCGATGCCGACCTGCAACAGCCTCCCTCAACCGCCAGAACAATGCTCGAGCGCTTAATCAGCGATAACAACATCGACTGCGTTGCAGCATTCCAGGAGGAGCGGAAGGAAGGCGCCTTCATGTCGGCAGTAAAAGGGCGCTTCTACCGCGTCTTCGCAAAAGCTTCGAGGTCTGATACCGTAGCGAATGCAAGCGACTTCAGGGTCTTCCGACGCACCGTTGCAGATGCCCTCCTATCCATGCCCGAGTACTACCGCTTCTCAAAAGGCATGTTCGCATGGGTCGGGTTCAATACGCTTCCATGGCCTTATACGCCCGACGAAAGGGCATCGGGCGAATCGAAATGGACGTTCGGATCGCTTCTGGGCTATGCGCTCGAAGGATTGCTGTCTTTCACGACGAACCCGCTGCACTTCATTACCAAAGTTGGCATTATCGTCAGCATCATCGCTATCATATACACCATCGCAGTTATAGTTCGCACCCTTATGTTGGGCATCGATCTTCCTGGCTATGCATCAACGCTGTGTTTGATTCTGCTGTTTGGAGGCGGTCAGTTCTTTGCTATTGGGATCATTGGGGAGTATCTGGGGCGAACGTACATCCAAGGAAAGCATCGACCGATCTACATCGTTAAAACGCGCGTCAATGTTTCTCGACCAGAGAGAAACGATTACAATTTATGAAAGAGTTGTTAAAGCAAGGGGGCTTTTACATCTTCGCAGGTGTTTCTGCCGCACTAATTGAACTTGCTCTCTTTACGGTCCTCAATTCATATACCGGATTGGGAATCGCTTCTGCAAACATTATCTCATTTGTTGTTGCTACGGCGTATAACTTCACACTGAACAGAAGCGTAACTTTTAAGAGCACTTCTAATCCCGCTAGAAGCGCCGTGCTCTATACGATGCTGTTCGCCATCAATCTGGCGATTACCACGTTCGCAATCGGCGCTCTGACGGAAGCCGGGCTCCAGGCTCCCGTTGCAAAGCTGATTATGCAGGTCTGCGTAGCTGTTTGGAATTTCGTTTTATACAAGAGAGTTATTTTCAAATGAGGACTGAAATGCGATTGCACCTAATGCATCCACCTCAAAAGCCCCCGTGAAGAAGCAGCCATTTCGATGCTATTGCGTTTGCTCCTGCTGCTACATGTGCCTGATAGCCATGAAAGGATCCTCCCCCATGAAGACCGCCATCGCCGACCTGTACGACC
Source organism: uncultured Eggerthellaceae bacterium (assembly GCA_964402005.1). Lineage (GTDB taxonomy): Bacteria > Actinomycetota > Coriobacteriia > Coriobacteriales > Eggerthellaceae > CAYOBD01. Next base: position 1,462 of record CAYOBD010000094.1, on the reverse strand, counting down.
TCGCGAACACCATCGCCGCCCCCCCTGCTCGAGCGCTTCGGGCAGCCTTGGGAGGCGCTCGCGCACATCAAAGAGTTCATCCTGGAACTTGGGCCGACGCTGCCGGAGGACGAGTTCGACCACCCTGCTGACGGCGTATGGATCGCACGCGACGCCGAGGTCTACCTCGGCACCGTGATCGGCCCCGGCACGTTTGTATATCCGCTGTCGCACGTGCGCGGGTTCATCCTCGGCGGGAAGATCGTCAAAAGCGAGACCGTTGTCGTGGATCGAATGATGTAGGAAGCGCACGGCCGCTGTGCGGCAAAATGATGGCTTTCAGCTATCGCATTCTTTAGACTATCCGTTGCTGCATCTCTAGTAATACGCCTCGTAATACGCCGTAGCTTCCTCGATAGTACCTTCGAAGACCTTCGTGCCTTTGTCCAGAACGATGCCGCGACTGCAAAACTGCTGCGCAGTGCTCGACGAATGCGTTACGAACAAGACCGTCACGTTCTCATCCATCATGATTTCCCGGATGCGTTCGATGCACTTCTTCTGGAACGCGCGGTCACCCACAGATAACGCTTCATCCACAACCAAAATCTCAGGATTGATGGCCACAGCGAATGCGAAACCCAAGCGTGCTTTCATGCCGCTGGAATACGACTTCATGGGCTGATCGATATATAGCCCAAGGTCTGCAAACTCTATGATGCCAGGCTCGAGCTCCTTAATCTCATCGCGCTTGAGACCAAGAATCTGACCGCGCAGGTTTATGTTCTCGCGACCTGTGAGCTGCATATCGAAGCCAGCCGTTAGCTCAAGCAGTGCACTCACGCGGCCATGCACCTCCACCGTACCTTTCGTGGGGTGCGTCACACCCGTAACCATTTTCAACGCCGTGGATTTGCCTGCGCCGTTCAGGCCAAGAAATGCAACGGCCTCGCCTTTCTTAATCTCGAAACTCAGATCGTCATTGGCATTCACGCTTCCCAGGTATACGCCCTTTTTCTTGTAATTGAAGATACCCAGGAAACGGCCACGGTCATTCTTGTATAGATTGTATGTCTTGGTCACATGATCGAAGCGAATGACCACTTCGTCGCTAACCGATGTTTTGTGCAGGTCCTTCGCATCACCGAGCGATGGCTGCGCTGTCTTCTCATCAGAGGGCATCGGCCACCTCCTCGTTAAACTTGCGATACACCAAAACCATCACCAAAAGCGTGAGCACAAATATCACGATGAAGCCGATGAACTTGTCTGGATTCTCCCAAAACCACGTATGGTCGTAAAACGCATCTCGGAAGGACCCTGCGAAGAACGTGACCGGATTGAAATCCATGATCCTTTGAATTACAGGGATGTCGATCTTGCTCATATCGAAAATGATGCCCGACAGCCAGAACACCGGCGTAGAGAGCGCCTTCATAAGGTTGGCGACGTCTTTAGAGAGCGCCGACAACAACGAGATCAT
>CAYOBD010000093.1:0-8135 GCA_964402005.1 uncultured Eggerthellaceae bacterium | reverse complement strand
GATCTCGGATTTGCACGTGCCGAGATTGCGTTCTACCTCACGTGCTACCTGCTTGGCACCATTGTTGCCATGCCGTTTGTCGGCAACTGGATTTCCCGGATGAACATCAACAAGTTGCTTACGTTCATGTTCACCCTTGTGGTGATTGCCGTGGGTATGTGCAGTATCTACAACGAGCCATGGCAATGGTGGATTTCCGGCGTCGTGTACGGCACGGCTGGCAGCTTCATCTTCGTCATCCCCGGGCCGATTCTGATTACGAACTGGTTCGATAGTCATCGCGGTATCGCCATGGGCGTTTCGATGTCGTTCTCCGGCATCGGCGGTGCGATTCTGAGCCCCGTGTTCACGGCCATCATCCAAGCCATGGGTTGGCGCACGGCTTACGTGATTGCCGCTATCATCATGGCCGCGATGGTGCTGCCCTGGACGGCGTTTGTGTTCAAACTGCATCCCGAGGATATCGGCCTTGTTCCTTATGGTGCCGATCCAGAGAAGAAGGCAGCCCAAGCAGAATCGGGCGAGCGCCCGTCGTTCTCTGGCGTTCCTGCCCGCAGCGCCCTGAAGACCGTTCCGTTCTGGGCGATGTTCTGCGTGGCCGGCTTCGTGGCGTATTTCGCTGGGTTCAATTCGCATCTGCCCGGCTATGCGCAGTCGATCGGCTTTGACGCCATGTTCGGCGCTACGCTGGTTACAGCCACCATGGTAGGCAACGTGGTCGAGAAGCTCATCATAGGATGGCTGAATGACAAGATAGGCGTGCAGCTTACCGTGTACATTCAGCTGGTCATGGTTGCTTCCGGCTTATTCTTGCTAACGGTCGTAGGCAACAACGCTATCTTGATGTACCTCTCGTGCTTCTTGTTCGGCGCACAGAACTCGATTTACTCGGTGTCCATCCCGCTGCTCACGCGCATGCTGTTCGGCGAGAGGGACTTCCCGAAGCTGTTCGCTTGGACGAAGATCGGCACGGGCGTCATCGGATGCGTCGGCCCGACCTCTATCGCTTTGGTGTACGACGTGACCGGTTCGTTCGTGGGCGCGTTCTACATCGGCGTCGGTGTTGCAATTCTGGCGGCGATTGCCGTAACCTTGGCTATCAGGTTCCGCCACACCCTGACATGGGTGGACGAGGAAGGAAACGAAGTCGAGAAGGCGGATTATCGTCACGGAGTTTCTGCTTCATAGCGATATAGGCTCAAGTTAGCCAATGATTTCGTGAGGGGGTCCATGGCAATGGGCCCCCTCTCTATTTGTCGGGGGCAATCGTTCGCCTTGGATCAAGCGGCCGAAAGGAGGGTTTTCTTTCGGCCGCTTGGCATCGCAACGGAAAGTGGTGCTTACCGTTGGCATATTGCTTGCATGCCCGTGGTCGGACATCTCATCCGCAGATGATTTTAAATGGGCGAGACGTTCGGTTGCAGAAGGGTTTGCAGCTGTAGGCGCTCTCTATAAGACGGGATAGGAACCATATTAAAACGGGACAAGAATCTCTTGTCCCGTTTCCGTGTTGTATCAGCCGTTTTCAAGCAGCTTCAACAATGTCCTATTTATTGTCACCGCCTGTCGAGTTGGTGTTGTTCGTATCCTGCTTCGGATCTGGTTCAGGAGCAGGCGCAGCGGCAAATTCTACCGTGAACCAAATGTCGCTGGTGATATTGCTGAGTGATACGGAGCCTCCTGATTCAGGGACGCTGTACGACACGCCGTTCGAGTCATATGCGGCGGAGACCACATACCCGGCATTCGGGGCGATGGTTACCGTAGCATAGCCGCCATCTGCGACTTCAGTGTAATCGGAATACGCGGAGCCCATGCTGGCATCGTAGTTCATATTGATGTAGTGGCCGCCAGTGCTAATAGCAAGGTATACGGTGGTGTCGTCGAGCGCCTGCTCGCCCGCATTCGGAGTTTGGCTGATAACCTGACCGTTGGGCACATCGACGCTGGACACGTAGTCCTTCATGATGGTGAAATTCTTAGATGTCCGCATAAGGGTGGATTCGGCATCGGCTTCGAGTTTGCCAGTCACGTCGGGCATGGTGACTTTCTTCTCCTCTTTGCCTGCGGACAGATAGTAGGTGACTGTACTGCCCTTGGCGACATCTTGCCCGGCTACGGGATTCTGGCGCACAACATGGTCTTTCTGAATCGTGTCAGAATGTTCGGCCGCTCCAGCCTCAAAACCTAATCCAGCATCTGCGAGCGCGGATTTTGCTTCGGCTGCAGTCATATTGCTCAAATCGGGTACGGTAACCAACTCGATACCCAGCGATACCGTAAGGTTGATCTTCGTTCCTTCTTGCTGGTTGGTATTGGGAGGCGGATTTTGGCTGATGATCCGGCCTTCGGCGACGGAATCGCTATAGGCATCGGATACGGTGCCAACGACGAAGCCGGCATCTTCGATGACCGCCGTAGCTTCTTCGAGGGTCTTGCCGGTCACGTCGGGCAAGTCGTTTGAACCTGGGCCTCTATTGAGGAAGGCCCATGCGGCAACGCCGATGACTGCAATGACGGCGACGATCGCGATAATGATAATCGCCTTGCGCTTGCGGCCGGTGCTTGGTTCGGGCGTAGGAACTTGGCCTCGCCCGCCGTCCGTTATGCTTGGATCGCTGTAAACACGCGTGGAACGGCCTTCTTGCCCCGGCGATACCTGCATGACGGCCGTTTGGTCGCCAGGCTGCATCACGGGGATGTTCGGTACAGCGCCTCCGATGACCGCAGTCTGTGCAGTTGTGAAGCCTGCAAGGTTGACGGGCCTGCCGGCAAGGTAATTGCCGAGCGCCTGGCGCATCTCGCGCGTGGTTGCAAACCGTTCCTCGGGATTCTTGTTCATGGCTTTGAGGATGATAGCCTCCAGCGCCGGATCGATGGTGGGATTGATCTCGTGCGGCGGAGTCGGATCGTCCTTAACCTGCATCAACGCGACGCTTACTGCATCAGGCCCGTCGAAGGGCAGCTGTCCAGTGGCGGCTTCGTAAAGAACCACGCCCAAAGAGTAGATGTCGCTTGCTGCGGTTAAATCTTTGCCCTGAGCCTGCTCGGGCGAAATGTAATGCGCGGTGCCCAGAACAGCCTCAGTCTTCTCCTTTACGGAGTTCTTGGCGCGCGCGATGCCGAAGTCCATGACCTTCACGTTGCCGTCGGGTTGGACCATGATGTTTTGCGGCTTGATATCGCGGTGAATGATGTCCTGGTTATGCGCTACGGAAAGCGCTTGGCATACCTGGGAGCCGATTTCGGCAACTTTGCGCTGGTTGATGGCACCGCGTTCCTTGATGGCCGTCTTCAGATCGGATCCGCGCACGAATTCCATCACGATGTAATAGGTCCCGTTGTCGTTGCCCCAGTCATAGACATTGACGATATAGGGGCTTGACAGATTGGCAGCCGAAGCCGCTTCCTGCCGGAACCGTGCGGTAAAGGTGGCGTCTTCCGCATATTGCGGAAGCATGACCTTGATGGCTACGGATCGTCCAAGGACCAGATCTTGGCCCATGTATACTTCAGCCATACCGCCTATGCCGATGCGGTCGGTTATCTGATAACGGTTGTTAAGCGTCCGTCCCGCCAGAGTGCCTGTCACGATTTATGCTCCTTTTGGCCACATGTTAATGCTCGCCGTGCTGCGTTTTTGGGCATAGATGTTATTAGCATATATCATCCTACAAAACCCCGTATTTTTGAAGTGCTGTTACCAAAACATTTCGGGACTTGAGGGCGGCATTGTCGGACCATTCGCTGTCTACCGCCTCTTCAAGTACGATGGCGACGACAATGTCGGGATTCTCGGCGGGCGCCATGCCCACGAACCAGCTGTCGTCGTGTTCCTTATCCGTCTCGGCCGTGCCAGTCTTGCCGGCAACATCGACGCCGTAGATAATCGCCCCCGTGCCTGTACCATAGCTGACCGCATCGGTCAGCACGGAGCGGACGCGCTGCGCGACATCGGCGCTCACGGCTTGGTGCAGCACCGTGGGCTGGGCTTCATAGCTCTGCTCGCCGTTGGCGTTGTATACGCCTGATACCAGGTAGGGAGCCATGATGGTGCCGTCGTTCGCGATGCCGCAGCCGACCAGAGCCATTTGCAGCACGGTGGCGATAGGGCCTGCCTCGTTCTCGTCGCCGACGGGTTGGCCCGCTGCAGCCCAGGCAGTCTCCCAGTCATTCATGTAAGCGGGGTTGGACATGATCGAGGTGCTCACCGGCAGCTCGAAGTCGATGTCGCTGTCGAAGCCGAAGGCGTCAGCGCCGCTTACGAGCATGTCCGAACCCATCTCGGCTCCTAGCTGGCCGAACACGGTGTTCGACGAATAGATGGTAGCTTGGGCCAGCGTAACGTCACCCATGGCGTTGCCGCCGAAATTGGTGACGGATGCGCCGCCGATTTCCATAGTTCCGGGCGACGAGAAGATATCGTCCTCTTTTGCCACGTTGTTCTGGAGAGCTGTTGATAGCGTGATCATCTTGAAAGTTGAGCCGGGGGCGTATAGCGGCTGGATGGCGCGATTCACAAGCAACCCTTCAGAGCCGCCCTCGGCAGCGTTATCGAGGACGCTTGCGAAATCGCCGGCGTTGTAGGTGGGGGAGGATGCCATGGCCAAGATGGCGCCCGTCTTCGGATCGATTACAACGCATGCGCCGGTGTAGCCGGCGATGGCTTCCTGGGCGGCGCGTTGGATATCGGAGTCGATGGTCAATTGAACATCGTGTCCAGGCGTGCTGATGCCGGCTTGCGTGCGCAGCACGTCGACCCAATTGGCATAGTTGCGCGTGCCGGCAAGCGTCTCGTTGAGCGATGCCTCGATGCCGCTTGTGCCGTATTGCATCGAGTAATAGCCCACGACATGCGATGCAAGGTCACCTTGGGGATATTCCCGCGCATAGGAGCCATCTTCCATCTCGACGCTCTCCGCGAGAATGACGTCATCAGCCGTGGAGATGGAGCCGCGCTTGATGGCGGCATCGCGCACCATGGTGTGGTTGTTGCCCGGCATGTTCTGGTAATCCTGTGCTTGCACGACCATGATCACGGTAAGGTTGATGACCAGGGCCGCGAACAGCAGGGACAGGATGATGATGGCGTTTGTGAGGCGCTTGCCCAGTGAGACGCGTCCCAGTACGCTGTTGGCATCGACGATGCCAGCCGTGTTGGTCATCTCCCGACCGACGCCGGTGCCCTCGTCGCCGCAGCGCAATAGGAAGCCGACGCCGATGAAACTGGCCAAAAGCGATGATCCGCCCTGGCTCATGAAGGGCAACGTCAGACCCGTTAGCGGAATGAATCGTGTGACGCCGCCGACGATGATGAAGGCTTGGAGCACGATGATGGAGGTCAGACCCACGGCTACGAACGAGCTGTAGTCGCTTTTTGCGCGCGCCGCTGTGACGAAGCCGCGTATTGCAAAGCTCAGATATACAAGCAGCAGACCGGCAGCTCCCAAAAGCCCTGTCTCTTCGGCAAGGGCGGCGAAGATGAAGTCGCTCTCGACGATGGGGATGTTGTCGGCCAGACCGCGACCGATGCCGACGCCGAACAGGTCGCCATCGGCCATCGAATACAGTGCTTGCACCATCTGATAGCCGCGGCCTTGCGGGTCGGAAAACGGGTCGAGCCAGTTGGCAACACGCGTCTGAACATGGTCGAACAGCAAGTAAGCACCCGCAATGCCGGCAATCATCAATATGATGCCTACAATCAAATAGAACTTCTTTCCTGTGGCGACATAGAGCATGGCCAGGAATACGAAGAAGAATACAAGTGCGCTGCCCAAGTCTTTTTCGAAAACTACGATGAGCAAGGCGATGGCCCACATGACAAGCATGGGAGCGAGCGTGCGGATGTCGGGCAGCTTGAATGGGCCGATGCGCCAGGTGAAAACCGACAGCATCTCGCGGTTGGCGGCCAGATATCCCGCCAGGAACAGCACGATGGCGACCTTAGCCAGCTCGCCCGGCTGGAAGGAGAACGGCCCGATGGATATCCAGATCCGGCTCCCGTTGAGCTCTTGCCCGATACCTGGAATCAGCGGAGATAGCAGAAGCGCGAAGCCGATGATCATCAGCGTGTATTTATAGTTGGCAAGCTTTTCGAGGCGACGCGAGAACATGAGGACGGCTATCATGCAGGCTACGCTCAAGAACAGCCACGCTACCTGGTTGCTTGCCAAATTAGGCGCCAACCTTGTGACGAATGCGATGCCGATGCCCGATAGCACGAACACGATGGGGAGTATCGCCGGATCGGCATCAGGTGTGAAGCGTCGTGCTGCTAGATGGGCGATGACGAAAGCCGCGAACAGCGCAATCGGCACACCGAGCGTTGTCAAGCCGAGCCTCTGCCCTTGGTTGAGAGCAAGCATGGCGAACATCAGGATGACGATGGGCGCCCCGATGCACAGCAGCACCAGTTCTAGGTTGCGGCGCGTCATGCGGCTCCATTCGCGGACGACCCCGTACGACCCTCCTGGGTATTCGTGCCTGATGAGGCGTCCTTGTCTTTATCCGTGGAAGTGGCGTTCGTTGCGGTTCCGCTGGTATCCTTTCCTGCGGTACCGTCTGTCTTCTCGTTGTCGTTCTTGTTGGATGCCGCGTTGCTGTTCGCCGTCGTATCGATGAAGCTTTCGCGATAGGATTTGACCAGATCTTGCGCTTCCTCAAGGTTGTCGACACGCAGGCCTTCGTTGACACGCGCAGCGGCGCTCGGTGGGAGCGCGCTAACGTCGATGTCAGTCACCTCGATCAGCTCGGAATAGGAGAAACCGAGCACGTCGCCTGGCACGCCCTGGTAGATGGCGACTTTTCCGTTTTCGCTGCCGAGGTAAGCCGAATTATGCAGGTAGGTATAGCCGCCCCATATGCCGCCGCTCAGGATGGCCAAAAGCAGTGCGATGATGATGACAATGGTGATTTTGGTGCGACGTGCCATCTTGCGCTGCTTGACGGGCTGCATGCCTTCGACATTGGTCACGATAACAGTCACGTTGTCCATGCCGCCGGCATTCATGGCGGCGGTGACAAGCTGCGAGGCGCAAAGTTGCGAGTCGGGCAGACGGTTCATGATCGCTTCGATTTGCGTATCGGGGACCATGCTTGTCAGGCCGTCGGAGCACAGCAGCAACCGATCGCCTGATTGCACGTTGATTTCGTACAGATCGGGAACGGTGGCGGGGTCTGATCCCAGCGCGCGCGTGATAACAGAGCGGTTGGGATGGATGCGTGCTTCTTCAGGTGTTATCTGGCCCGATTCGATCATGTCGGCCATAAGGCTATGGTCGCGGGTCAGCTGGGTCAGGCTGCCATTGTGCAGAAGATAGGCGCGTGAATCGCCGACCTGCGCCAAAACCAGTCGATCCTTGTCGAGCAGCGCAGCTGTGCAGGTGGTGCCCATGCCCTCGCGCCCTTCACCTGTGAGCGCAGCATTTATGATCGCGCGGTTAGCTTCCTCAACAGCATGCCCGAGTGCTTCGGCGTCAGGGTGACTCGGAGCATTCGCCTCGATTACGTTCACGGCGATTTCCGAAGCAATTTCACCGGCGGCATGGCCGCCCATGCCGTCTGCGACAACATAAAGCGGGGGCTTCACAATCAGGGAATCCTCGTTTTGCTCGCGAATGTTGCCGACGTCGGTGCGACTGCCGAAATTCGAAAGTGAGTTCTTGCGGGATCTGTAGCTCGCTTGGTTGGATGTTCTCGCCATCAGCTTTGCCTCACTCGGATAGAGACGTCGCCGACGGTGACGACATCGTTGTTTCGCAAAGCGATGGGATCTGCAATCGGCTGTCCGTTAACGGCCGTGCCGTTCGTGGAGCCCAGGTCCTCGACGAATAGATTCTGGCCCATGATGGAGAAACGCGCATGGCGTGCCGAAACATAGCTTGCGGCGATGACGATATCTGCTCCTGCGCTGCGGCCGACGATGACCGGCCCGCGCACGGCGATGTTGACACCGCGCAGCTCTTTGGGGCCCTTTTCTACCGCAAGGGTCCAGGTGCGTTCCTTCTTGTTTTGGCCGCTAACCAATCCGATTCCCGTGCGCATGATCGCGAACAGGAACAAGAACAGAAGGGCGACGAACAGCAGGCGGCCTATGAGCAACACAACATCTATCACAAGATTCTCCCTCGCGT
>CAYOBD010000092.1:0-8379 GCA_964402005.1 uncultured Eggerthellaceae bacterium | reverse complement strand
CGACGTGCTTGTAGGCATCAACTTGCTGCGTGAGGGACTCGATCTGCCCGAGGTGTCGCTCGTTGCCATCCTCGATGCTGACAAAGAGGGCTTCCTGCGCAATCACCGTTCGCTGATTCAGACTATCGGTCGTGCTGCTCGCAATGTATCGGGCCAGGTAATCATGTACGCCGACAAGGTGACTGACTCCATGCGCGCCGCCATCGATGAGACGCAGCGTCGGCGCGCCATCCAGATGCGCTACAACGAAGAGCACGGCATCGAGCCGCAGACCATTCGCAAAGCCGTGAACGACATCATCGGATATGTGACCGAAGAGGCCGGGCGCGGTGCGGTCGACATAAACAAGGAGCTTGCGGGTCTGGCGCGCGAGGAGGTGCTGCGCATCATCTCGAGCATGGAGGACGAGATGGCCGCTGCAGCCAAGAGCATGGACTTCGAGGAAGCCGCGCATCTGCGCGATCAGGTGGTGAAGCTGCGTGCGCAGGTGGAGGGCGCAGAAGAGGCGGATATCCTGGCAGGCATGAAGAAGCAGGCGCGCAAGGGCAGCGCCTACGGCAACCGCAAGCATGCCGCTTACGGCGGTAGCCGACGGGCGTAACGCGTGGTACATTGGATTTCGGGTCGATAGAGTGCGTGTAACAGGAGAGCGTCGTGTCATTTGCCTCTACATTGAACCAATATTGCGAAATGCTCCCTTGCAATGCTCGGGAGATCGCCGCCGCATGCGGTATCTCGGCTTCTGCATTGAGCCGCTATCGGAACGGCGAGCGCACTCCGACGCGCACCGGAAAGGCCATGATGCAGCTTGCGAAGGGCATTGCGGCTCTGATGAGGAAATATCGCGTCAGCCCTCTTGTGACTGATAAAGATATACTGATCGCATTGGCCTCCGACCAGGTTTTGCAGAGCGCCGCCTTCTCCCGGTTCAGTCATCGCGTGGATATCCTGATGGATGCTTTCGATCTCCATAACGTCGATATTGCAAATGCGGTCGGTGTAGATCCTTCCTATGTGTCGCGTGTGCGCCATGGCCGGCGTATGCCGCAAACCCGAGCGGTTTTGGCGCGGGAGTGCGCACGTGCTGCGGCCGAGTGCTGCATCGAGAAGGATCTTTTTGACGTGCTGCCCAGTTTGGAAGGCATCAGTGTAAGCGATGTCTCAGCAGTCCTCGCTGCGGATTCTCCACGCAGATCCCTGTTTGAGCTTTTGTTGAGTTGGTTGATCGGTACGCAATTGGTCGAGCTGGAAACGGGCGACATCATTCAGGCACTTGAGCTGGTCAACGGTTTCGAGTACGTGCCGATGCGACAAAAGCTATTGGGCGATTCGTATTGGGGGGATAGGATTGCGGGCGAGGGCGTCTTTGCGCAAGACGACTCGCGATTCTTCTATGGACTTGAAGGAGCTCGCGAAGCTGAACTGGGCTTCATCGACGAATTGCTGCGCAACGAAGAATCGGGGGATGTGACGATCTTCTCAAATCTGACCTCGGAGGCGCTGGTGTCTGACCTTGCCTTCCGAGAGCACCACAGATCGGGGTTCATGCGTTTTTTGGAAAACGGCGGGCGCATGGAGATTATCCATGACATCCAGCGGCCATTCACGGAGGTCATCTCGGGGCTCGAATACTGCCTTCCCCTCTACCTTACGGGGCGCGTCAAGACTTTCTATCTTGATTACGTCCCGAGTGCTGCTTTGCGGTTTTCGGTGTATGTGTCGGATAGGTGTGCTTTCTCTGCCGAAGATATCGAGGACGACTATAACTCGCGCCGTTGCCATCTGGTTAAACGATTGGTGGAAATCCAGCATTATCGCCGTAAAGCAGAAGCTCTCTGTAAGCTGGCGCGCCCCATGTTCGATCTATATCGCATGGATGATCCCACTCAGCGCCGCGAATACGAACGGGTGCGGGCACAGCTGCGCGAGCGCGCAGGGGGGGTCGAGGTGGCAGTTGGGCGTTTCGATTCGATGCATATCATGTCATATCAGGGTGAAGGTGCGGTTGTTGTTCTTGCCAGGGATCCAGAGGCCCGCGTCATCGTCCGTCACCCGCGCATGATCGAGGTTGTCGCTCACCTAGACGGGATTCTTGATGAAGCCGATGGAGAGTAGCAGGAGACGCGCGATTTTTCAGCGTGACAGAGCATCGGAATCCAGGCAGATGGTGAACGGCCCGTCGTTGACGAGCGAAACCTGCATGTCTGCGCCGAATTCGCCGGTGGCTACATGCGGAACATCCTGCCGTGCGCGTTCGGCGAACCATTCGTAGAGCTCGCAAGCGGTGATGGGATCGCCGGCGCCGGTAAATGATGGGCGGTTGCCCTTACGGCAGTCTGCATAAAGCGTGAACTGCGAGACGATCAGCACCTCGCCCGAGACGTCGGCAAGCGATGCGCCCGTGTGGTGCGTACCATCGGGGAAGATGCGCAGCTTCAGGATTTTCTGCCACAGGCGCTCGGCTTGCGCGGTCGTATCGCCGTCGCCCACGCCGAGCAGCACCAGATATCCGCGCCCGATTTGCCCGACCACCTTGCCGTCTATAGCCACGCTTGCCTGGGTTACTCGCTGCACGACTGCTCGCATGCTTCCTCCTCGATTCCGCTGATGCCGCTATGCTAACATGAAGATCAAGCAATGCCGCCGTGCGGAAGGGATGCCCATGATCGATGAGATCAACGTGCAGAATTTGGCGCTCATAAGGCACGCGTCCTTTGTACCGTGCGCGGGTCTTACCGTAATAACGGGCGAGACAGGTGCGGGCAAGACGGCGTTGCTGAACGCCCTGAAGCTGTTGATGGGTGCGCGCGCGAGTGCTGATATGGTGCGCGACGGCGAAGATCAGCTTACTGTTTCGGGCCGCTTTTTCGGATTGGATGTCGACGGCGAGGCCGCGATTGCTGCAGATGAGGCTGCAGATGAAGCTGTGATCGTGCGCCGCGTGAGTGCGGATGGCAGATCGCGCGCTTCGATCGATGGTCAGATGGCCAGCGTGCATGAGCTCGCTCAACTGATCGCTCCATCTGTCGACCTATGCGGGCAGCTGGAGCATCAGCAGCTTATGCAGACGGCTGCTCATGTGAGGTTGCTCGATGCATGGGCCGATGAAGCGGTGGCTCCGGCGTATGAAGCGTATCAGCGTGCATGGGGTGCTGCGCAAGCTGCGGCCGACGAATTGCAGCGTGTCCGCGAGGCGGGTGAGCTTTCCGAAGCGAAGCTCGAGGATGCCCGTTTCGTGCTGCGCACGATCGATGAGGTCGATCCGAAGGAAGGCGAATACGAAGAGCTGCAGCGCGATTTGGCGCGTGCCGCCCATGCCGAAACGCTTGCCCGAGCGGTTGCCACGGCGCGTGAGGCGCTGTCGGGCGACGGCGGTGCACTCGATGCGCTCGGCACGGCTGCAGCGGCGCTGGAGTCGGCTGCGCATGCAGACGCTGCGCTGGGCAACTTAGCGCAATCGTTGCGTGAGGCAGGCTATGTGCTGGAGGACGTGGCTGCGACGGCGCGCGATTATGCGGATGACATTGAGTTCGACCCCCAGGATTTAGAGCGCAAGCAGGAGCGCGTCTCGCGCCTGCAGGGTCTGTTGCGCTCGTTCGGCCCCACGATGGAGGCTGTTTTCGAGCGCAGGGAATCGGCGGCTGAAACGGTCGCTCTTGTGGACGATGCGGCGGGGCGTCTTAAAGCTGCCCAGCGGTCGCTTGATGAGGCGGAATCACAGCTCGGCAAGGCAGCAGATGCGCTCGATGAGGCACGGATGGAGGCGGCGCCGCGTTTTCAGGCTGCCGTGCAGGCGACAATGGATCGCCTCGAGATGGGAAGCGCGTCGTTGGAATGCGCGCTGGAGCGTCTGCCGCGAACCTCATGGACGGCGATGGGTCCATCGTCGGTGGAATTCAGGTATCGCCCAGGCGAGGGCATGCAGGCGCGTCCGCTTGCGCGCATCGCCTCGGGAGGCGAGGTCAGCCGCATGATGCTGGCTATCAAAGTGGCCTTGGGGGCTTCCGATGATGTGGATACCCTGGTGTTCGATGAGGTGGATGCTGGTGTGGGAGGCGCCACTGCCGTGGCGCTGGCCGACGTGATCGCCGATCTTGCGAAAACGCATCAGGTAATCGTCGTGACGCATCTGCCTCAGGTTGCCGTGCGCGGCGATGCGCATTACGTGGTTGAACGCAGAGAGGGGGCAGCGAGCGGCCCGGAGACGCTCCTTGCGCCGGTGGACGGTCCGGCTCGCGTGGACGAGATTGCCCGCATGCTCTCAGGTTCTGTCACGAATGCGTCGCGCGCTCATGCGCGCGAATTGCTCGAAGGCAGATAGGGGACTGCGCAGCCAAGACGATGTCCCAATGAGTCGCGGGAGCAGTTCCTAGCGACTCATTTCCTAGGTTTTCCTCGTGTATACTTCCTTGGTAGCGATATCTAGGGAGGTATTTTATGAAGGCGTGGAGCATTCTGGCGTACATTCTGGGTGTGCTGCTGATTGCACTTGGCATCTGGTGCATGGTCACTCCGATTGAAACCTACGGGGTGATTGCTTGGTTGATCGGCCTTGCCATGATTGTGGACGGCGTGGCGAATATTGCGAATTGGGTGCAGTTGCGCAAGATGGATATGGGCAACGCCTGGATTTTGGTCGGAGCCATCTTCTCAGTCGTCGTGGGCCTCATCATCTTCTTCAGCTTGTGGCTGCGGCTTGCCGTCGACTTGTTTATCGCCGTCATGATAGCTATTTGGTTGATTGCGATCGGCGTCATGCGTATCGCCGCAGGCATACGTTTGCGCAACATCCATGTGAAGGGCGGCGAGCCTGAAATCGGCAAACGTTGGTGGCTTGCGGTTTTGTTCGGCGTGTTTGTGGTGCTGGTCGGCATCTTGAGTCTGCTTGACCCGATCGTGATTGCCCTCAGCGTCGGATTGATCATCGGCGCTTGCATCGTTTCCGCGGGTGTGGCGACAATCGCCCAGGCTGCTTCGTAGGGGCTTGGTCAGCGGCGCCGCTGATCTAGCAGGCAGCGATCGTCTGCAGCGTTAGGAGCAGGAAATGGATAATCAAACTATCGGGCAGACGTTGACCGAACGCATTCGGGCGCTCGGGGCCGAATACGAGCAGCAGATCATCGCATGGCGAAGACATTTCCATAGGCATCCTGAACTGTCGGGCAAAGAGTTCGCCACTTCGAATTTCATCTGTGCGGAGCTTGATGTCTTGGGTGTTCCATACCGCCGTGTGCAGGGGCAGCGGCCTTATCCGGCTCCCGACGGGCGTACAGAGTACTTCGGAACGGGCATCGTTGCCACCATCGCCGGCGAAGCACCCGGCGCTTATGATGCGAGCGGCAATCCCGTGCGTCGTATCGCGTTGCGCACAGACATCGATGCACTGCCCATCCGCGAGCGCACGGACTTCGATTTCATCTCGCAAAACGAGGGCGTCATGCACGCATGCGGCCATGACTGCCATATGGCGATGATGCTCGGCACCATGCATATGCTCATGGAGCTGCGCGGACAGTTGCGCGGTGAAGTGCGTGTGCTGTTCCAGCCCGCTGAGGAAATATCGGCGGGTTCGGAGGATATGATCTGCGCCGGTGTGCTCGACGGCGTAGATGCCATCTACGGCTCGCACATCTGGAGCGAGGTTCCCACCGGCATATTCTCCTGCGAAGCGGGACCGCGCATGGGGAATACCGATTGGTTCCGCATAGATATCGAGGGCGTGAGCGCGCACGGCTCCATGCCGCATAAGGGCGTTGATGCCATCGTAATCGCTGCCGAGATCGTCGCCTCGCTGCAGCTGCTCGTGTCGCGGCGCACGTCGCCTTTCGAGCCTGCTGTGGTCACCGTCGGCGAGATTCATGGCGGCACGGCGCGCAACATCATGGCGGGTTCAGCCTATTTGACTGGAACGGTGCGCACATGGCACCAGGATGTGCGCGATCGTATGGCCGACCGTATGGAGCGCATTGCAGGTAAGACGGCGCATGCGTTCAACGCCGACATTAAGTTCTCGTTTACGGCGGGCAATTCGGCGGTCGTGAACGATGAAGCATGCGCGGAGGTAGCACGTGCAGCCGTGGAAGATGTACTGGGGGTCGACGCCGTCGGTTCCTATGAGGGCACGCTGGCAGGAGAGGATTTCGCGGAATACCAGAAGATCGTTCCCGGTGTATTCGTGTTCGTTGGAACGAACAACCCTGCCATCGGTGCGGATCACCCGCAGCATAGCTGCTACTACACCATCGATGAGGATATGCTTGTCCGTGGTGCCATGGTGGCCGCTCGTTGGGCTTGCAGCATGCTGGAATAACTGGGGCGCGTCACGCGCTCCAAGCGAGCGGGGATGCGTCCTGCGTCTCGAAGAAGAGGCGAGGCGGAAGACCTATTCTACGCTTCCGATCACGCCAACGGCTATTTACTCCAGCTTGCTAAAGTGTAGTGATTCTGCCATAATTCATGACCACGTTTTGACACGAGGAGGTGCCCATGTCGGCTATGAAGCTCAAAGGTTTGCCGAAGGTTAAAAGCCAGCCTGCCGTTCCTTTGGTTTTGGACGAAGCCGACGGCATCCCCCCGATTGAGTCGCGTCTGCGCCACAACATTCTGCGCATGCCTTCGGCGATCGATAAGGCATCGGGTATCGTCGTGTATGGCCGACGTATCAAGAGCTTGCTGTATTCGACCGACATCGCCATCATCCGCAACTGCGATGCCGATGCGATTTTTTGCGTGTATCCGTTCACCGCACAGCGCGCGGTCAGCTCCATGGTGCTGCATGCGGCGTCTGCTCCTGTATTCTGCGGCGTAGGCGGCGGTACGACGCAAGGCATGCGCGCTGCGTATTTGGCCATGGATGCCGAGAACCAAGGCGCCATGGGCGTTGTGCTGAACGCCCCGATACCCAATCGCGATTTGCGTGCCATCGCCCGCGTGCTGGACGTTCCCATTGTCGTGACGGTGGTAAACGAACGCGAGGATGTGGGTAAACGCCTGGATAGCGGGGCGGCCATTCTCAACGTTGCCGGAGGCAAGCGCACTGCTGAACTGGTGGCGAAAATCCGCGCTAAGTATCCTAAGGCGCCCATCATGGCATCGGGCGGCCCGACGGCCGAGACCATCGCTGCGACCATCGAGGCAGGGGCGAACGCCATCGTCTATACGCCGCCAAGCTCGAGCGAGCTGTTCCGCGCGATGATGCAGGATTACCGCAACGAGCTCTAGGCAACGCGGCAGCGCGCCTGTCTTGGCAGGGTTGTCGATTCGGATGAGAAGGAATGCCCTGATTCGGCGGTACGCCTCTTAGTGGTGCGAGCAGGCGTCGTCTGGGGACATGCGGGCAACCTCGCCAAGCGCGAAAGCCTTTGCAGCATCACCCACGTTGGGCAGCGTGCGCTCCGCATAGACGACTATGCCAGCCTTCGTGAAGCGCATCAGCGGGGGCATGCCCATGCCGGCTGTTAGGATGCCGTCCACGCCAAGTGTCATCACATGCTCGATGACGCCGCCGCAGCCGTATTCGTCATGATCGACGTTCTTCACGGACTCAACGCTGGCGATATCCATGTTCTCGTCGTATTCGACGATGGTGAAGTATTGCGCGTGTCCGAAATGACCGCTGCGCATAGCGGAAAGACCTTCAGGCCCTTCGCTCGGAATTGCTATTTTCATGATGCAGGCCTCTCTTCTCGAATGCTTTTTGAGGATATTGTTTTCCTGTTCGCCAAATACGTCAAGTAAGGAACCTTTTTAATTTTTCGCACGAACCGCCAGCTTTTCATGGTTAGCGATTTCTTTTTAAGTTCGCTTTCAGCTCGAGGTCCTACCATGGGCTTGCGCTAATGAAACGATAGGAGGTAACAATGAGATGGGATCAAACGATACGCACGGTTGCGGTGGCGACCATGCTGAGCTCGGTGCTTGCGCTTGGCGCGTGCGCTTCGGGTTCGTCCGGTAGCGGCGAAACTGGCGATGCGTCATCGTCGGCAGTTGCAGCCGAGACTTCCATGACGACGGAAACAAGCACAGAGCCGATTGCATCTGCGCAGGCTGCAGCTCCGGCGGCGGCGGATATCACTGTCAACGAAACGATGGCTGACAGTTCCGATGGCGGCCACGTTATCGAAGCCGATGGGACACAGGCTTCTTATGCAAACGTTGCCGTGCAGAAGACGGGCGACTCCGACAGTGGCGATGAGGCCGATTTCTATGGAGACAACGCAGCTATCTTCGCTACGAACGGCGCAACCCTCGACCTGTCGCAAGTCATCATCGATACGAATGGCATGCACGCAAACGGCGTGTTCAGCTACGGCGAGGGAACGACGGCAGCGGGCGTCACGCCTGCGTTATGACAGGCAAGGATCATGTGCTGCAGCACCA
>CAYOBD010000091.1:6433-8399 GCA_964402005.1 uncultured Eggerthellaceae bacterium | reverse complement strand
GGTCGCGGGTCGCTTACGATCCGTGCCAACTATCGCATCGAAGAAAAGAAAAACGGACGCACGCAAATCGTCATTACCGAGATTCCCTACCAGGTCAATCGTCAGCGCCTGCTGGAGAAATTGGGAGACCTTGTGCGCGACAAGAAGCTGCCCGAGATTGCCAACATCCATGATGGCGCCGACCGTCACGGCATCGATATCATCATCGAGCTGAAGAGCAACGCCATTCCGCAGGTGGTGGTCAACAAACTGTTCACGCAGTTGCAAATCGGTTTCGGCATTATCATGTTGGCGCTGGTTGACGGCGTGACGCGCGTGCTCTAACTCAAAGAGGTGCTGCATTACTACATCAAGCACCAAGAAGAAGTCATTGAGCGGAGGACGCGCTACGAACTGGCGAAGGCCGAAGAGCAGGCCCATATCCTCGAAGGCTACATCATCGCGCTCGACAATATCGACGAAGTCATCTCGATCATCCGCGCTTCGCAGACCGATGACGAGGCATCTGCGCGCCTGATGGAGCGTTTCGGGCTGACCGAGCGCCAGACCAAGGCCATCCTCGAGATGCGTCTGCGTCGCCTGACCGGCATGGAACGTCAGAAGATTGAGGATAAGCTGGCTGAGCTGCGCGAACAAATCGCTTACTTCAAGCGCGTGCTGGCCGACCGCGACTTGCTTCGTTCGATCATCAAGGACGAGCTCAACGAAATCAAGCAGCGCTTCGGCACGCCGCGCAAAACCAAGATCGGCCACGAGGCGCGCGAAATCGACGTTGAGGACCTGATCGCCGACGAGAACATGGTCGTTACCGTGACCAAGGCCGGTTACGTGAAGCGTCTGCCCGTTGCCACCTATCGCTCTCAGAAGCGCGGCGGCAAGGGTACGCAGGGCGTAAACCTCAAAGACAACGATTACGTTGACCACCTGTTTGTGGCGTCAACGCATTCCTACATGCTGTTCTTCAGCAGCGCGGGCAAGGTATATCGTTTGAAGGTGTACGAGATCCCCGAGGCTTCCCGCCATGCGCGCGGTACCGCCATCGTCAACCTGCTGCAGCTGCCCAAGGGCGAGACAATTGAGGCCGTTATCGCCACGAAGGATTTCCCCGAGGATGAGTATCTGATGTTTGCCACCGAGCAGGGCATGGTGAAGAAGACATCCATGAGCCTGTACGATCGCACGCGTCGCGATGGCCTGATCGCTATCAGCCTGAAGGAAGGCGACCGCCTGATTACTGTCAAGCGCGTGGCCAAGGGCGATATGGTCATTATGGCATCGAGCGCCGGCAAAGCCATCAAGTGGGATGAAGAAGAGGCGCGTGCCATGGGCCGTGACACGATGGGAGTGCGCGGCATAACGCTGCCGGTCGGCGCGCATGCACTCGGCATGGAGATCTGCAACGAAGCGTACAAACCCGAATTGTTCGTGATCACCGAGAACGGCTATGGCAAGCGTACCGACGTGGAGGAATATCCTCTGCAGCATCGCGGCGGCCAAGGCGTGTTCACCATCAACATGACTTCGAAGAAGGGTCAGTTGGTCGACCTGAAGGTGGTCCGCCCCGGCGAGGAGCTCATGATCATGAGCGAGGAGGGCGTGGTTGTGCGCACCAGCGTGAGCGGCGTGTCCAAGCAAGGCCGTGCCACCCAGGGCGTGCGTGTTATGAAAGTCGCCGACAACGACAAGGTCACCGCTGTTGCCATTACCAAGACGAAGGCGAAGAAGGCTGATTCCAAGGGCGCCGCAGAAGAAGAGGAGCTGGACTAGAAGCGGCACGATAGCCCCGCGCAGGGTGGAAACCCCAGGCGGCAACCCCACATGGAGCGGAAATCCCGTGCCAGGGCAGGCCAGTGCGGAGCAGTAATACCGCGCAGGGCGGAAACGCTGCGAACGGATTAGAAACGGCACGATAGCCCGCGGGCTATCGTGCCGTTTTCATCCGATAATCCCATTCCACACCAGGATC
>CAYOBD010000091.1:0-6386 GCA_964402005.1 uncultured Eggerthellaceae bacterium | reverse complement strand
GCTTATTCAGCGCCGCATCCTCTGTTCAAAAGGGTTCCGAACCGTGAATCTCGTGCAGAATCGTGCTGCCATGCACGAGATTGACGGATCGGAACTACCTATATAAATCCTAGGTAATTATTGACCAGGCATTAAAGAAAATACCGTTTGCTCAAAGCCCAAAAATCAGCTCCGAACCGTGAATCTCGTGCAGAATCGTGCTGCCTTGCACGAGATTGACGGTTCGGAACCCTTTTCGGCGAGCGCGCGGAAGGCGAAAGATGCAAGCTTGCGTTTGCAGAGCTGCGTTTACAAGCTTGCGTTAACAAGCTTGTTTTGGGGTGAAGGACAAAACGGGAGAAACGCGGCTACACCTCGAAATCCTCGGGCGAGATACCCTCGAGAAAATCGTGAAAATCTCCGATGACGGCCTCTTCGTCGATCGGCTGCTTGAACAGGTAGGGATACGACGCCCGATCGAGAACGTCTTCGTCGATGTACAGCGGTGCGCCGTGGCGCACGGCGAGCGTTATGGCATCCGACGGTCGCGCGTCAAGATCGATCAGTCTTCCATGCTGCGATAGCGTCAGCCGCGCATAGAACACGCCGTTTTTAGCGTCGTTGACCAGCACGTGGTCGATGGTCGCATCCAAGCTGGCGATTGTGTCGAGCAGCAAGTCGTGCGTGGTCGGGCGAGCGAAGCGCTGCTCTTCGAGCGCGCTTGTTAGGGCGAGCGCCTCGGGCGCTCCGATATAGATAGGCACAATGCGAGAAACACCCTCTCCAGCCGGTTCCTCGTCTGGTTGCAGCACAAGAATGGACGGCGCCGGCGCAGGCGTTGCTATAAGCGTAAGTATGTGCAGCGGTACCATGCACCCAGTATAGCAGCACGCAAGTCCGCGTCCCGAGAGTGGCGGGCCCGCACGCAGGTCCGTACTCTGAGGCCGGCGATCCCGTGCGCTTCTGCTATATTCCATTGCGTCGGGTCTCGAGATGGGGGAGCCATGGACTATAAAACGATAGAAGATCTGCTTGTCCGGGCGGCTAAGAAGGACTCCAAAGCGGTAGCGGTTGCATGCGAGCTGCATGATGGCGGCGCAATCGAGCTGGTGGATACGACGGAGCCCGGTCTTGCGGATTGCCTGCTCGTTTATCATCTGCGTCTCATGGAAAACCGTGCGATCAGTCGCGATCTGCGTGCTTCGCGCTGCGCCCTTCTCGATTATGAGCTTATGCCGCGATCAAATGGCGTGATCATGGGCGCAGAGCACATCGATCTCAAATGCTCGCATAAGACCTGCACCTTTGAAGCGTGTCCGGCAGCGATGGCTGCGTGCTTCAATGCGCTCGCTTGTTCGGGGCAGCCGCGTCCTGTGCCCGTGTATGCGGACTTCAAGAAGAAGTTGGCGTCGATTCAGGCGAACGCTCAGACCTTCCGCGATAAATGGGAGCGCTATCTGGGTGTTTCTGATATCGCACTCAATCTTCTGCTCGATATGCATGAGAACGACTTCATGGGCATGCTCGTGATGGAGGACGATTCCTATCGCACCGAGTTTCTGCAGGATCTGGCTCGCATATTGGTCGAGATGGGCAAAATCGACGATGGCGCCATTGAAGAAATGCATCTGACCGAGCTGACAAGTCGCGCCGACCCCTCGCGCGACCGCTTTAGATCGACAGGCGATGAGAACCTCAAGCCACGCACGCTGTATGTGCTCGATCGCGTCGAGGATTTCGTCAATGATTCTTCCATGTTCTCAGAGTCGTCGAAGAAATACGTCATCGAGCGCCTGAGCCACATCGTCGACGATCGCTACATCCTGCTCGTGGGCACCGAGGCAGAATTGCGTGGATTCACAGATTTGGACAGCCGTTTCCTGCTGACGTTCGACCAGCATCGCATGCATCTAGCCAGCATGCCGCTTGACGAGTTGTACCGCATCTATCTGGAGGATTTGAACGCCCCGTTGCGCCGACGCGCGCTATCCGACCCGGCTTTCGAGCGTAAGTTCGCGCGCTTCGTCAGCTTCAACCGCGACTGCATGCCGTTCCAGGGGGCGGAGCTTGCCGATTATCTGGCAAAGCACGCCAACTCCCTAGGCGAACTCGTGTTGCCGACGGGCCGCTACCAAAGCTCATCGCTAGATGAGATGCTCGACAGCGTGGTTGGCCTCAAGCAGGTGAAAAACACGATCCGCCAGCTGGAGCGTTACTCGGTGTTCCGCCGCGAGGCGCTGGCTGCGAAGCGCGAGATGCCCACCGCCAACAACCATATGCTGTTCTTGGGCAGCCCCGGCACGGGAAAGACGATGATCGCGCGCATCATCTCCACCATGTTGTACAAGATCGGCATCATCCGGCAGAACAAATGCGTCGAGGTGACCAGCAAGGATCTGGTGGCGGGCTATGTCGGGCAAACGGATAAGAAAACATCCGAGGTCATCCGCAGCGCCATCGGCGGAATCCTGTTCATCGACGAGGCGTACGCGCTTACGGCAGGCGGCGAGGGCGGTGCGAGCGATTTCGGCCGCGAGAGTATCGCCGAGCTGATCAAAGCCATGGAGGATTACAAAGACGACTTGATCGTCATTTTCGCCGGCTACGAGAAGGAGATGAACGAATTCGTCGACGCGAACCCCGGCATGGCCAGTCGCATCGGCTATACGTTCCGTTTCGAGGATTACTCGACCGAGGAATTGCTTCAGATCTTCGCGCTCGGCGCGAAGCGCGCCGGATTCGTATACGACCCTGAGCTGATCGAAAACGACCTGGCCGAGCTATTCGACTACTACCGTCGTTTCAAGAACTTCGGCAACGGCCGTTTCGTCGGCGAGGTGCTGCAGAAGGCGATTATCAAGCACGCGTCGTTGAGCGGCGACGACGAGGACTACACGCTCAGCACCCGCGATATTCCCACCAAGCAGGAGCTGTTCAACATCACCGATTGGTCGGCTCGCAGCGCATCGGATTTGCTTGACGGATTGATCGGCATGAAGGATCTGAAGGCGAAAGTGTGCGAGTTCGAGAAGATGGTCGAATACCGTGAGCGCGCTCTCAAAGCGGGGATGCGTCTGCCGGCCACAAACCTTCACATGGTGTTCACGGGCAACCCCGGCACGGGCAAGACCACGGTCGCGCGCATTATCGCGACCGTGCTGTACAACGTCGGTGCCGTGCCTACGAACAAGTTCATCGAGGTAGAGGCCAATGATTTAAGTGCGTTCCAGTTCCGTTCGAGCGAAAGCGCCGTCGAGAAGCATCTGAAAAACGCGATGGGTGGTGTGCTGTTCATCGACGAGGCGTACGCGCTGCTCTACACGCAGGGCGGCGATGAGGTGATTGCGACTCTGGTGAAAGCCATGGAAGATCACAAGGGAGAGCTCGTTGTGATGTTCGCTGGCTATGAGCGCGAGATGCGCGAATTCTTGGATCGCAACCCCGGCCTGTCCAGCCGCATCGGCTACAGTTTCCATTTCGATGATTACGAAGTCGACGAACTCGTGCAGATTTTCGAGATAAAGACTGCGCGTGCTGGACTCACGCTCGGCCCTGGCACGGTTGATGCGGCGCGCGATGTGCTGCGGTATTTCCACGGAACCGAGAACTACGGCAACGGGCGCTTTGTCGACAAGCTGATACAAGAAGTTATCGCGAAGCATGCGAATCGCGGTGACGAAGCCGAGTTCGCGGTGTTTGAGCCGGCTGATGTGCCGACTATTTCCGAAATGTGCAAGCTCGTGTCGATGCCCGTCTACGAGCCCTCTGATGTATCGGGCGAGGAGGCGCGGCGCCGCGTTGCTTTGCACGAGATGGGACATGCGGTTTGCCGGCTGGCACTGACGGGCGGCACCGACATCGTGGTCGTGACCATCGAGCAGGAAGGCAACGGCGCGCTCGGCTACGTGCAGCACAAGGCATCCGCTACCGCACTGCCGACGGCAGCCGATCTGGAAAACTCCATCGTCGAACTCATGGGCGGCATGGCGGCAGAGGAGCTGGCGTTTGGCGCGTATTCGGCTGGCAATTCCTCCGATTTGCAAAAGGCGACGGCAATCGCAAGCCACTATGTCGCCAAATTCGGTATGTCGTCGGCGGGTTTCGTCCAATACCTGGGCGAGCAGGTGCGCGGGCGCAAGCAAACCGAGCTCACTGATTTGCCGCCGGTTGTTCTCGAGCATGTAAATGATCTGATGGCGCGCTCATTCGAGCGGGCTAAAGAAGTGATTCGCGAGCACCAGAAGCGCTATGACGATCTGGTTGAGGTGCTGCTCGCAGAATCGACGATTTCCGGCGAGCGCATCGCCGAGCTGTGGGAGAAATCCGGGGAAGGGAGCGCTCATGAGTGATCAGAACGACGACCTGTTGGCAGCGCTTGCCGCATTGATGGAGCAGAGCAGGGAAGAGAAGGCGGCGCAAAGCGCCCAGGGCACCGTCGCTGCGTCCACGCCGGATCCCGAGCCGCCCAAGGCCGAAGATTTCGAGGATCGCTTGAAGGCTTGCGAGAGCCTGGCGAACCAATAGAAAAAAAGGATGGCGCAAACCCGTGCGCCATCCTCTTCGCATGCTGTATTTGCAAATACGCTAGCTCATGCGCTTCATAAGCGCGACGATGTCGAGCATCTGCTTGGCTTCCTTGTTGATTTCGGCGACGCCGGCCAGTTTGTCAAGCGCGCCTTCGATGATATTGGACATGCGGATGGTGATCTCGAGGCACTCAGGACCGACGGAGCCGGGCTGGATGACGGCATCGCAGTCGGCGGAGATTTCACCATCGTCGGAGATGTAGAACTTCACCCAACGATACGACTTGTTGATCTCGTTCACCTTTACGAGGGCCGCCGGGATGTTGGGCCGATCGGCCTTGGCGAAGTTCTGCGATAGGAAGTGCACGCTGCTGGCGTTGTTGCCTTCCTCGTCGAAGTCGACCAGCACGAACGTCTCTTTGTCGCCACCGAAGGCCAAGTAGACGATGTTGTCATCCTCGTCGAACACCGTGTACTTGATGCCCCTCGAATCCATATGGTTCATGAATTCCCTGCGAAGGTCCTCTGCTGTTGCCATGGCATTCCTTTCTCGCGCTGGATCGATAATTACTTGTATATGCAAGTGAATCGTAGCAAATAATCACGGACGCATGGTGCGAATATCGGTCATATGGGGCGTGTCTGGAAACATTCGGCTATGTTTCGGCGAGCTGTGGCGGTAGTGGCGGATTTCGGATTCCAAGGCTAGGGGGCTTCCCATTGGATGTTTCCGTCGTCCATTTTCGCGCCCCGCCGCTTCCCAATCCCATAAAGCGCAATGAGGATGACGGCCAAAAGGCATGCTTGCGCGGCGAAAAGGGCGAGATCGGTCGCGTCTCCGGTGATGGTGGCGCTGCGCATCGTGCCCGCCTTGAGCGCTAGTGGGCCGAACAGGGCGAAGTCGTACACGGCGTGCACGATTGCGTTCAACGTCAGGCTGCGTCCGTACTCCATGAGTACGGCCGTGACAACGCCGAACAAGAACGTCGCAGCGAACCATACGATTATCTGACCGACCATCACGGGCGTTGCTCCCTGCGCTGATGCGAGCAACGCGGTGACGATGTGGGCGAGCGCAAATGCGACGCCCTGCACGGCAGCGGCTTTTCCAAGCATTTGGCGTGTAAGCGAACGTATGGGGCTGCATGGTGTGGGAGCGCTCGCTTCGTTTCGACGATTTCCTCCCGTGGCTACTCCGTTGCTTTGGCGGCTCTCGCTTGGGCAGTCCGTGTCTTTCTCGGGGTTTGTGTCGTTGTCGTCGCGCGCGTAGTAGAGGCGCAGCCCGCCGAATAACACTGCACTGAACGCGGCCTCTTCGTAGATGCCTGTGAACGCACATACTGCTGCGATGGTGAGAAGCGAGAGCACTGGCGAAAAATCGGCACCTTGACCTGCGATCAAGGGGATATCGGAGGCATGCGGCTCGAAGGCGCCCAAGGCTATGCCGAGCGCGGACACAACGACGGCGGCTCCGATTGCCGCAAGCGCCAGAACCCGTGCATCGCGCTTTCGCGCTGCGCCCGCCCACAGGATTGGACGGCTTAGCCAGTAAGCAATAAGCGCTGGAATGGTGGCAGCTGCCGCAGGGAAGATCGGCGAAGGCGTATCGGCTGTTGCCACTGCGCTATACACCGCCAGGCAGACGACAAGCGTTGCCACGGCGAACGCGAGAGGGTGGCGCGCGATGAATCGACGAGTCTTCATGCCTGATAGTATATAGGGCGCAGCCGAAAGCGCCGTGCCATGCGACGCTTCTGTGGCATCGCAGTTTCAACACAAAAAACAGCTTGACCCATTGTGGGAGTTGGGTTTATAGTGTTCAGGCATTTTGCACGGGCCCGTAGCTCAGTTGGTTAGAGCGCACGCCTGATAAGCGTGAGG
>CAYOBD010000090.1:0-8404 GCA_964402005.1 uncultured Eggerthellaceae bacterium | reverse complement strand
GGACGGCCCATCGGCGGGTGAGCACTTCCCATTCTGGCAGGCAGTTGCCGAATATGCCGAGCGGAGAATTGACGAGCAATACCGGCAGGGCTTCCTGGAGTTCATCGACCCCGATGCAATCCGTGCTGGATTGGCTGATCAAATGGTCATTTCGTATCGTTACCTGACCACGCGCAACGGTGTGGAATCGTACGAGATGATCCGTATGGCCGGCGTGCGCCATGCGGAAGATCGAGACGATGGTGTCGTGCATGCCGTGGGCGTCGGCTTCGCAGATGTGGACAACGAGACGCGTGAGGCTATGGCCCAGAGCCAAGCACTCAGGGATGCGCTTGCAACGGCTGAGGAAGCCAATAAGGCCAAGACCGTATTCCTGTCCAACATGAGCCACGAGATCCGCACGCCCATGAATGCAATCATCGGTTTGGACAGCATCGCGCTTTCGGATGACGATCTTCCGGAGCGAACCCGTGGGCACCTTGAAAAGATCGGCGAATCGGCACGGCACCTGCTCACCCTGATCAACGACATATTGGATGTGTCGCGCATCGAGTCGGGCCGCATGGTCATCAGAAACGAAAGCTTCTCCTTCTCGAAGCTGATCGAGCAGGTCAACACCATCATCAGCAGCCAATGCAACGAAAAGGGCTTGGAATACACCTGCACGATCAACGGGATTCTGGACGATGCCTACATCGGCGATGACATGAAGCTGCGCCAGACGCTGATCAACGTGCTGGGCAACGCCGTCAAGTTCACACCGGTGGGCGGTTCCGTCACGTTCACCGTGGATCGTATTGCGCAGTATGCGGGCAAATCGACGCTGCGGTTCACCATGAGCGATACCGGCATCGGCATGGACGCGGATTTCATTCCGCACATCTTCGATACGTTCTCGCAGGAAGATTCGAAGGTAGCCGCGAACTACGGCAGCACGGGCTTGGGCATGGCCATTACGAAGAGCATCGTGGAGCTGATGAACGGCACCATCGAGGTCGAAAGCGAGAAGGGCGTCGGCACGACATTCATTATCACGGTGACGCTGGGCGACGCAGAAAGCTCCTCGGTCGACCTGGCAAGCCACGAAATCGATCCGCAGAGCCTGAATGTGCTGGTAATCGATGATGACCCGGTGGCATGCGAGCATGCGAAGCTGGTGCTGCAAGAGGTCGGCATAGCGGCCGAGACGGCCGAATCGGGCACACAGGCGGTGGAGATGATACGCCTGCGCCATGCGCGGCACGACCCCTTCGACTTGATTCTGGTGGACTGGAAGATGCCCGATATGGATGGCGTGGAGACAACCCGGCAGATCCGCGCCATTACGGGCGACGAATCGGCGATCATCATATTGACGGCATACAACTGGGAAGATGTGCTGGAAGAAGCGATTCATGCCGGCGTGGACAGCTTCATCGCGAAGCCGCTGTTCGCTTCCAATGTGGTCGACGAGTTCAAGGAAGCTTTCGCACGCAAGAGCGAGCACGCAAAGGCGGAGCGCGCCGAGCTGATCGGACGACGCGTACTGCTGGCCGAGGATGTGCCGATCAATGCCGAGATCATCATGGAGATGCTGCGCATGAGGGGCATGAACGTCGAGCATGCGGAAAACGGCCGCATCGCTGTGGAGATGTTCGCTGAAAGCGATCCTGGCTACTACGATGTCATATTGATGGATATGCGCATGCCTGAGATGGGCGGTCTCGAGGCTACCGGTGCCATCCGCGCCTTGGATCACCCAGATGCTACGACGGTGCCCATCATCGCGCTGTCCGCCAACGCTTTCGATGAGGACGTGGAGAAGAGCTTGCAGGCTGGTCTGAACGCGCATCTGAGCAAGCCGGTTGAGCCCGATGTCCTGTACGATGCGCTGGAGACCTTTATTAGATGATCTAGCAGAAGGCGAAGAGTTGCGGAGAGCGGCTATCCGCAAACAAAGGGCCCCTCGAATGAGGGGCCCTTCTGCAGCAAGCTTCGTTGCAGCGCTTAGAAGATGATCGTGATATCCACGCGCGCCACAGCCTGGCCCTTGTCCAGGTAGGCCTTGCCGCCGCCCAGCTGCGTGCCCTGAGCGTCGTAGGACATCGAGATGCCCTGGTACTTGATCTCGACCTCGGCGCCATCCTTTGCGTTCTCTGCAGCCAGGACGTACTTATTGGCCTTGGAGTTGGCGATGAACTGCGCCTGCAGGTCAGCCTTGGCAGCTTCGTAGTCAATCGTCGCTTTCTCGGCGATGAAGGCCTCGAAGGTCGCCTCGTTGGTGATCTCCATGTTAACGACAGAGTCGGCATCGATGTTGATCGGCGCGGCTTCGATTTCCGTCGAGTCGGCAGCCAAGTCGCCACCGCCGGCACGGCGCATGTCGCTCTTATCGTAGATGCACGGATTGGCCTTGAGATCGGGGACCTTGTCGGGATCGATGGCGGAGTACAGCGCATAACGCGTCTTGCCGTCCATCTTCTTGATCAGGTCCTCAAGCTCGCCGTAGTACATGCACCAAGCCTGGCAGGCCTGCACGCACGAAGGCATCTTGCCCACAGCGGTACGCGCTGCGCACAGGTCGCACGCCTTCGTGATCGTGGGGTTGTAGACCCACTCGTACTTGGTGTCGGCATTAATCGGAGTGGTGTACTCAAACGGACCCACCTCGGTCAGCTTGATGCCGTATTCGCCATGTGTGAGGCCGAGCTCGTTGCGGCAGGCAACCTCGCACGAATGGCAGCCGGTGCAATACTCGTAATTGATCAGAATACCCTTCATGAAACTCGCCCCCTCTCTTAGTTGACTGTGGTGATGACGGGCTCTTCGACCAGCTTGTAGGCCTTGCCGGGCTCGTACTCGGCGAAGTCGCCCTTCTCGGCGATGATGTCATGCGGCATGACGTCGCCTTCCTTGCACGGATAGATCTTGCACAGCATGCTCTTGATCGGGCTGCCGATGCCACCCTGGCCAACGCGGAACGGCTCCGTCATGTTGTTCAGGTTGGAATCGTAGGTTCCGTAGAAGTTCGGCTCGGCGCCGTCCTGCTCGGGGAACCACCAGCCATGCTCGGCATGGATGCGGCCCGGGGTGACCTCGATGGTCTCCTTGACCTTCTGCTTGAACTTCGCGCCGCGGCTGTTCTCGACCCAGATCCATTCGCCGTCGTGTACGCCGTATTTCTTGCAGTCCTCGGGGGACACCATGACGAGCGGCCACTCGTGGAACTCGCGCATGGTCGGCAGCTGACGGTGCTCGGAGTGGAAGAACTCGAAGGAGCGGCCGCCACCGGAAAGAACGATCGGGAAGTCCTTGTAGGTCTCGGGTGTGGACAGCGGAGACTCAGGCGGCTCGACGTGGTAAGGCAGCGGGTCGACTCCCCAGTGATCGAAGCCGAAGGACCACAGCTCGATGCGGCCGGTCGGCGTGGAGAAGCCGGGCTGGCCGTCGGGACGCAGCAGGCCCTTGGCGTACTTGTAGTACGTCTGGCCCCAATCCCAGCCGTAGTCGATGCCGGCGCAGTTGCCGCGGTAATCGTCGCCAGCGTTGTGGGCAGTATCCCACCAGTCGCGGTCGTACTGGGTTCCGCCGGGGGTGAGCTGGTCGGTCAGATACCAGTTGGCCCACTCTTCGTCGGTCTCCCACGGCCAGTGCTCGGGCAGGATGCGCTTGCCCAGATCCAGGCAGATCTGCTCGTCGGACTTGGCCTCGTAGTACTGCGAAACCTTGATCATGGTGCGGACGGGTGTCCACCAGGTACGGCAGCTGTTGCGCTCGCAGCTCATGGCCACGGGCAGCACGATGTCGGCCACAGCCTGTGCGGTCGGCGTCATGAACGGGTCGGCTACGACGATGAACGGAACCTTCATCAGGGCCTTGCGCGTACGTGCCGGGTCCATGGAGGCGCAGGCCAGAGCGTTGGAGCTCTGGATCCAGAACAGCATCGGCTGATACGGCTCGCCCGTCTCGAGAGCAGCCAGGATGGCGTCGGTGTCGGCGCACGAAACGATGTTGGATTCGTTGATGCCGGACACCTGCGCGATAAGCTTCCTCGAGTAAATCTCAGGATCGATGTACTCATCGCCCAAGCCGTAGCGCTTCTCGATCAGGTAGGCGCAGCGGGTGAGGATGTTGCCGCCGGGGTTGTCGACGTTGCCGGTGATGGCCATGATGTCGGCCACGGTCTCGGTCACGCCCAGAGCGGCGATCTGCTGCTCGAACGCGAGGCCCCACTGGCAGCAGCAGCTGGAGGAGCCGGCGATCAGGCGGGCGGCACCGCGGATGTCGTCAGGGTCGCACTCGGTGAACTTCTGTGCCCACTCGGGTGTCTTGTCGGCCACGCGCTCGGCCATGGCCTCGAAGCCGTAGCACCATTTCTCGACGAAGTCATGGTCGTACAGATCCTCGGTCACGATGACGTGCAGCAGCGCCATGGCAAGCACGGCGTCGGTGCCCGGACGCGTCGGCAGCCAATAGGCAGCGCGGGCGCCCCACCAGGTCAGGCGCGGATCGACGGAGATGATCTTGGAACCCATCTCTACGCACTCGACCAGCCAGTGGCCCAGGAAGCCGTCAGCGTTGGACTTAATGGGCTCGCAGCCCCATACCAGGATGACGCCAGGGACTTGCCAGTCTTCGTTCGCGTAACGGTCGGCATGCGTCTGGGACGTGTCGCAGATGAACATGTCGCCGAACTTGGCGGACGTGCCGATCATGCGGGGCAGATAGCATGCGAATCCGGAGAAGCCGAATGTCGAGACATTGGGGGTCTCCATGCAGGCGGATGCGAAATAGGGCACCTGCCAACCGATGTTACGGCCGGTGCCGTGGACGACCACGATGGACTCGGAGCCGTACTTCTCCTTGGTCTCGAGCACGTTCTTGGTAATCGTGTCGTAGGCCTCGTCCCAGCTGATGCGCTCCCACTTGTTCTCGCCGCGCTCACCGGCGCGCTTCATGGGGTACTTCAGACGATCGGGATGATGAACGGCTTCGGGCATGGACAGGCAACGCATGCACAGCTTGCCGTTCGCTACTGCGTTCAGCGGGTCGCCCTCCACCTTGACCAGTTCGCCGTCCTTCGTGTACAGCAGGACGCCGCATCCATTGTGGCAGCCGGGAGGTGACCAGTGCGTAGTACGCGTGACCGTGTACTCGCCCTCTTGCCATTGCCACTTGCCGTCGCCGTAGGCGGAACGGTCAAGCTGGCTGAGCCACTCTTTATAGTTAGCCATATCCCCTCTTTTCTCTTCTCGTTGCCGGACACAAAACTCCACACTGCGATTGTAGGAAGCCTACGATTTGGAAGAATCGCTCAACGAGCCCTAATTTGGGTAAAACATCTATATATGAAGTCATACTTGAAGTATTATTGGCTAGTACTACGAGAGAAAGCGCTGTTGCAGAGCAAGCAGCAAAGCGTTTTGAGGCCAATTTGCCACGATGAGCCGAGCACTGGTGTACGGTTCATGCTTCGTGTGTTTGAGGGGGATACGACCGCATGGAGATGACGGTCAAGATCGAGAATCCCGGACCTGGCGGCGACGAAGACAACCAGGGTTGGGTGGTCGTGAACGTGAAGGTGGTCCTCGGGCTGCTGGGTGCTGCGGCGGCCCTGGGATGGTTCGCCATCACGCTCATGGCAGGTCCTTTGGGGGTTCAGGATACCGAAATCGAATTCCAAAGCGCAATTGCGCATCTTACATTTTTGGGCGGCATAATCGTGGCGGTCGTGTTGGCCGTGCCGCTTTCCGATTTCTGGTCATCTCATCGGGCGGCGTATCTGGCGATATCTGCCGTGCTCATCGCTGCGGGCTTCCTGCTTGCCAATTTCTTCGCGGATGTGCGTTTGGCTTTGTGGCTAGGCTTCGGAGCAGGGGGCGTGGGCGCGGGTGCTCTATACACCTTGTACGGTGAATATCTGAGCGCATTCTTCTCGAACGGCATCGAGCCCTATACGCACACCGTCTTGCTGATGGCAGCGGTGCTGGTTGCCGGCTATTTCTTCGTATCGGATGATTATCGGATCCCCTATTGGGCGGCCATCGCGGTGGTGGCGTTCGCCGGTTACCTCTCGCAGATGGCGTTCTACAAAGTACATACGATGCCCTATACCGGATGGAAAGAGTCGCGGCCGCGTGCGAAGGTGCAGCGTCGTTCCTATATCTCGACTACGACGAGCGGAATAATGCTCGGGTTCGCCCTGGGTGCAACGTTCACCATCGGCAGCGGCGGGCAGACGGCGTATCTGATTGCGGCGTTGGTGGTTGCAGCCGTCTGCGGATTTTTGTTGTACGACTCGCTGCATAAGCGCGTCCTGGATGAAAGCGTTTCCATGCATTGGTTCCTGCCAGCTGCGGCCGTGCTCGCGTTCCCGATGCTGTTTGTTCCGCCCAGCATCGCGTTCGTGTTTGCCGTGCTGATGGCTTGCTTTGCGGTTCTGCCCACGTCTTGCAGCATTTCCGCTATCTGCCGGCATATCAACATCTGCGATTTGGCAGCCATCGGGCAGTTCGGGTTCGGGCGCTTCTGGGGCCTCCTCGGCGTTCTCATCGGTGTGGGGGTGGGCTTCGTCGGCTTTTCACAACAGGTGGCGCTCATGTATGGCCACTATGGCATCACGGCCGCTATCTGCATATTCATGGCGCTGGTTATCGCATCGTGCTCGTTTTTCATGGTGGAGGACAACTATCCTTCCGAAGAACGCATTCGCGTCGTCGAAGACGAGTCGGGTGGCAAGACCGTCACGGTAGGGCCCGGCACGCCCATCCATGCGTTGAATGTGCCCGAGGTGCGTTCGAGCGAAGGCGATGAGCGCCGCGTCGGCTTATTCCAATTGAAATGCGATATTGTGGCAGAGAAATACGGCCTGTCGAAGCGCCAGACCGAAGTGCTTGGCATGCTTGCGCGCGGCCGCGGCGCCGAGTACATCACCGAAAAGCTGGTCATCTCGCCTCACACGGCCAAAGCCCATACCTACAACATATATCTCAAGCTCGATGTGCATTCGCGCCAGGAGCTGATGGATCTGGTCGAGGATACCGTCGTGCCCGAAGAGGTCATAGAAGAAGCTGCGCGAAGACTCGCCTAATCATTGGTGTTCCATCCGATTTGGAAGCAGCGCAGCAGCCCATCTAACACCTGCCGCAGCCGTCGAGGTTAATCACTACTCGTACTATGGCGCTCAACAGGTTAAACAAGCACCCCTAATCCTTTAGGTACTAATGTCGATAATTAGCGTTTGCGCCCCATGAAAATGGCCGTGTCGAACCATACTATATATAGTCAGAAGGCATAGTGCGCTCTGCGCACATGAGCACAACAAAGTAGGAGAAGAGGGGGCGAGGCAATGCTGTTCAATTATCAGGAATTCCTGGACGGCATCGATCGGAAAGCCTATCACGAGGGCGAGTGGCAATGGGAGGAAGACGGCTACACCGTCACCCGTACCTACACCTATTCGGCTCCTGGCTGCCATGATTCGTGCGGAGTTCTGCTGTACGTGAAGGATGGCAAGCTGGCAAAGATAGAGGGCGACCCTCTCGATCCGGTTGCCAACGGCAGGCTTTGCATGCGCTGCCTGAACCTGGTTGAGGCCGTCAACTACGAGAAGCGCCCGAAGTGGCCTCTCAAGCGCGCGGGCAAGCGCGGCGAGAACAAGTGGGAGCGCATCAGCTGGGATGAGGCGCTCGACATCATTGCAGATTTCATCCACAACGAGCTCGATGCCAAGGGCTTCGGCCGCGAATCCATCTTCGTGAACCACGGCACCGGCCGCAACATCTCCTCCTGGGTGCCATTCCTGGGCGGTGCATGCCTGGGCACCCCGAACATCGGTGCACTTGGTTTCTCCGGCTACAGCTGCTATCTGCCCCGCACATGCGGCACCGCCGCATCCATCGGCGACTTCCCGATCGTGGATGCCTCCGAGGGTCATGAGGACCGCTACAACAACCCCGAATGGCTGCCGCCGAACGTGGTCGTCATCTGGGGCTGCGAGCCTTTGAAATCCAATGCCGACGGCTATCTGGGCCATTGGCTGATCGCCTGCATGCAGCAAGGGACGAAGTTCATCACCATCGATCCGCAACTCACCTGGCCGGCGGCGCATTCCGAGTATTGGTTGCAGGTACGTCCCGGTACCGACCTCACGATTGCGCTGGCATGGCTGAACGTCATCACGCAGGAAGACCTGCAGGACAAGGAATTCATCGACTATTGGTGCGCCTACTATGACGAGCTGAAGGAGCATGTCGAGAAGTTCACGCCCGAGTGGGCTGAAGAGATCAGCGGCGTTCCCGCCGACATCATTCGCGAATCGGCCCGCTTCTATGCAAACGCCGAGCGCGGCGCCATCCAGTGGGGCCTCGCATTCGACACCCAGGTCGACTCCATCCAGATGTGCCAGACGGTGTCCAACCAGATG